>JANLRI010000068.1:0-3054 GCA_031361565.1 Betaproteobacteria bacterium
CTTCATTACTACCCATGATCGGCACCGTGGTGATCGGTAAATCAAACAAGGTCTTGGCGCCCGCGCCCGCCGTCACCGATACACAGCCTGCGGCTAAGCCACCTCCAACCACCCCCGCGAGCACCCCCCCGGCCGAGGCAACGGAGCTTTTGAGCATGTTTCTACGCTTGAATGAGGTGCTTGGGTGCATGATGGTGACGCCTTCCGATAAAATCTGAGTTTAGAAGTAATGGTTTTGTATAGGTTTTGCAGAGTATTGCTTTGCAAAGCATCACTTATTATATTTTGTCACTGAGGAATTGCCGCTTTTCTGCGCTCTGGCGCAGCGAGCTCTTTTCGAGCTTCGCGCAGTCTGCCCGAGTCAGTGGCGTTTAACCGGAAAATAACATGTCTGATGGAATCGCAATCGACCGTGAAGTCGATGCCAGTGGCCTAAACTGCCCTCTGCCGATCTTGCGCGCCAAGAAAGCCCTCACTGATCTGGAGAGTGGAAAGGTTCTCAAAGTGATCGCGACCGACCCCGGCGCGAAGCGAGATTTTGAGGCCTTTGCCCGTCAAACCGGCCATGAATTGCTGTCCAGCTCTGAGGAAAGCAAAAAGTGGGTCTTTCTGTTAAAGCGTCGCTAATTCATTCCTACGGGTGTTTTGCCCATCTCGCTCAGTTTTTTTCAGGCTTTCCTATGAACTTCAAATTCGATTTCTCCGGTAAGACCGTGCTGGTGACCGGCGGCAGTTCTGGTATTGGCGGTGCCGCTGCTCTTGCCTTCAAGCGTGCAGGTGCCCAGGTGCTCGCCACGGGTGCGACCGAGGCCGAAGTCAATGCCGCCAAGTCGGCGCCACAAAACGCCGGTATCGAATTTCGTCAACTGGATGTTACTGACGGTGCCGCCGTGATCGCCTTAGTGGCGACCTTGCCCCACATCGATATCGTGGTCAACAGTGCCGGCATCGTGCGCCGTGACGGCGAACACGACCCTGAAGTGTTTATCAAGGTGATTGACGTGAATCTCAATGGTGGCATGCGTGTGACCAGTGCGGCCAGAGAAAAGCTGAAAACCGCCAATGGCAGCGTGGTCTTTATTGGTTCGGTGATGTCGTATTTTGGCGGACCCAAGCAACCTGCATACTCGGCCTCGAAAGGTGCGGTCAAAAACCTTACCATGTCGTTGGCGGCGGCCTATGCCCCGGAAGGCATTCGCGTGAACGCGGTAGCGCCGGGCTGGGTGATGACCGAGCTGTCGCGCGGTGCCCGAGAAAACCCCGAGCGTGCCGCTCAAATCATGAGCCGTATTCCCGTGGGGCGATGGGCCGAACCGGCAGAGATTGCAGACCCAATTTTGTTCCTTTGCTCGGATGCTGCGCGCTATTTGACTGGGACGATGATGACGGTGGATGGCGGGTATACCAGTGTGGGTTAGTGCTAGTTCCACGATTCATATGAAACTTACTCGAATAAAAAACTAAAATCTATGTGATTTCGAGGCACTCACCTGACGTCTATTTGTATGGTTTCAACTTGAGGGTGGAAGCTCAAGTTTCTCAATTTGAAGAGCGAGGGTGTCCGCCGGGCTTTTAACCCCTAGACCTCCGCGATTCAAAACATGGGTGTAGATTTGGGTGGTGCTCACATCGCTATGACCAAGAAGCTCTTGAACCGTGCGAATGTCGTAACCATTTTCAATAAGGTGAGTGGCAAAGCTGTGGCGGAATGTATGACTAGTCACCCGCTTGCCTACTTTTGATTTAAACACGGCTTGTTTCAGTACCCGTGAAAAAGTTTGATCAAAGACATGATGCCGTCGCCACTTTCCGCTGCGTGGATCTTTACTCATTCGCTTTGAAGGAAAGACCCAAAACCAAGCCCATTCCTCGCCTGCTCGCGGAAATTTTCGCTCAAGTCCTACCGGTAAGAGAACACCGCTTCGTCTCAAATCCCGGTCCTCTTCCCAAAGCGCTCGAACTCGTTTGAGATGAATGCGCATTGGTTCAACAAGACTCAGCGGTAGGCAAGTGACGCGATCCTTCTTGCCCTTAGCTTGTCGTACAAGCAACTCCAATCGCTCTAAGTCAACATCCTTAACCCTCAATGCTAGCCCTTCATTTAGGCGCAGGCCAGAACCATACAAAACCCTTGCAACAAGCGCCCACGTTCCTTCAAGCTCGTTGATCACCTTCGCGACCTCCAAGGGTGTCATTACCGAGGGCAGGAAGAAGGGCTTTTTGGGTGTGACTAGGCCTTCAATCCAGGGCAGTTCAATCCTCAAAACCTGGGCGTAAAAGAAAACTAGAGCGCTCATGGCTTGCCTCACGGTGGAGGCAGAGCTCTCCATGTGAACACTCTGATGATTAATGAAAGCTTTTATCGATTCTGGAGGCAAATCGGCAGGATGCTTTTTATCGCTAAAAAAGATGAATTGACGAACCCAATAGACGTAGGCTTCTTCGGTTCGTAGGCTGTAGTGGCGAGCGCGAATAGCAAAACGCAGCCGGTCCAGCAATTTCATGTCGGTTGGAAAGTCTAAAACGCGTATTGCACGTCCGGAAAGGGTGCGACGAAGGTCGAGACGGGTGATTGGTGTTGGCACTGGAAGTTTTGGGGGAGGGTATGAATTCATCCCTTAAGGTTGCAAGTTTTATGAACTTAAAACAATTGCACCAATGGCTAGCCCAAAAAGGCTAGGCTGGACGAAAAACGGCTTGCTTGGGAAGTAAGTGCCTGATAACCTGAATCCTACAGTTCACATACCATAAATTTCGATTGATAAAAATTGATGGGAAGTCTGAGGAATTTTGAGCGATGATTGATAAATTTCAAATTTCGGTTCATAAAACTTGCGACCTATTTTCCAGTTAGTCGTACGAGTTCGAAATTCTTGGGCGTGAATTGGTGCTAGTTTGAGACGCCGCTGGATCATCTGCTGGTCATGATGAGAGCAGTAAAAAAAAGCCGGGGCGCTTTGCTCAAAATCTCGCTACTTAATGTGGTCTAGGCTGTTCGATTAGGCCTTGAGGCTAGTTTCGCGTTGTTCAAAAATATGCTAAAAACGAAGCGTG
>JANLRI010000123.1:0-2748 GCA_031361565.1 Betaproteobacteria bacterium
TCAACCAAGGTGGGTGCAGTTAAGGCCGGGACACTAAAGGGTGGACCAGTAAAAGCTGGGTCTGCAAAGACTGTGCCTGCTAAAACTGTTCCTGCCAAGGCCAAAGTTGCCACCGCTCAATCCTCTGCGAAGGCCAAGCCAGTCAAGGCCGGTCCCGTAGCTAAAGTGGCGAAAACTACGGTGAAATCAGTGCCGAAGCTCGCCTTGAAAGTACCGATGAAGTCTGTTCCAGCCAAGTCAGCCGTGGTGAAGTCTGCGCCAAAAGTAGTGGGTAAGTCCACTATCAAGCCAGCTCCTAAGGTCGAAGTCAAAAAAACCGATGTAAAGAAGCCGACTGAACTAAAAAAGAGTTCTCCACCGGCGACTGCGCCTAAAAAGGCGCCAACGGTGGCGGCAAACAGCAAGTCGGTAAGCAAAGAAGCCCCGAAGACATTGAAAGAAACCTCGGTGCCCAAAACTACAACGATTACTTCTCCTATTACGAAAAAACCTGCGGCTAAAGATTTAGCGACTCACGACGCGGCGACGAAAGATGTCACGACCAGCGCTACCCACGCTAAAGTAGCGATGGCGAAGGCCGCTGTCGAGACCGGTAAGGTGAGCGCTAAGAAGGGTGCGACTGCGGCGGCAACTGCAGCAGCCATAGAGCCGACGGCAAAGTCCGCCGTAAAGACCGAAAAGTCCGCCGACAAGAAACCCGATACCGTTGACGCTCTGAGCGAGAAAGAAGCTAAGGCGACGATTGCGGCTGCAAAAGAAAGCGCTAAAAAAGCCACCAGGGCCAAGGCGGATGACGCTGGTACGCCATCCGTCAAACCGACGGGAGCCAAGCGTGGTCCCAAGCCTAAATTAGGACGCCCGCCCAAAGCCGCCAAAGCCTCGAGCGATGATGGTGAGGACGATGGCATTGGTGGGGGCGCGGTTTTCGATGCGGAAGAAGGGGAGATCGATAGCGATGTTGAAGCCGCTTTAGTCGAAGCACCGGTTGCGCCAACCAAGGGACGCAAAGGTGGTCGAGCCAAAGAGAAGGCGCTGCTGAAAGAGTTTGGCGGCAAGCAAAACATGACAGAAGAGCAGCGCGAAGTTGCCCGCTCCAAGCTGCGTGTTTTGATCAAAATGGGTAAGGAACGTGGCTTCCTCACCTATGCGGAAATTAACGACCACTTGCCCGAAGAGCTGGTGGACGCGGAAGCGATTGAAACCATTATTACAACCTTCTCAGACATGGGTATCTCCGTGTTCGAGCAGGCTCCAGCAGCCGAAACTTTATTGATGACCGAGAATGCTCCGGTCGCCAATAATGATGATGATGCAGAGGAAGAAGCCGAAGCCGCATTGTCGACTGTGGACTCTGAGTTTGGCCGCACCACCGATCCAGTGCGCATGTACATGCGTGAGATGGGTTCAGTGGAGTTGCTTACGCGCGAAGGCGAGATTGCGATTGCCAAGCGTATTGAGGGTGGCCTGAAGGACATGGTCATGGCCATTTCAGCTTGCCCAATCACGATTACCGAAGTGCTGGTTGAAGTCGAAAAAATCAAAGCCGGTACGGCTCGCGTCGACGAGCTAGTCGACGGCATTATTGACCCGAATGCAGAAGAAGAGCCGTTCCCTGCGCCTGGTGCACCGGCTGCAGCCTTGGCCGCTGCCGCTGCTGCGGGAAGTGAAGAAGACGAAGAAGATGCCGAAGCCGCTGCCAGTGCCGCAAATGCTGCCAATGCCGCGAAGTTAGAAGAGCTGAAAGTGCAAGCCATGCAGCGCTTTGATCGCATCATCGCTTCTTTCGATGCGCTGCGAGCGTCGTATGAAAAAGATGGCTATAAGTCTAAGGGCTACATCAAGGCTCAAGAAGAGATTCGCGACGAGTTGTTGACGATTCGTTTCACCGCCAAAATGGTTGAGCGCTTGTGCGATACCTTGCGCAAGCAAGTCGATGGTGTGCGCCAAATTGAGCGTGCGATTCGTGCCATTTGCGTTGATAAATGCGGCATGTCCCAAACGCACTTTATTCAAAGCTTTCCAGGCAACGAAATCAACCTGAAGTGGGTTGAAAAAGAAGTTGCCTCGGGCGCCGCTTATTCGGTCATCCTCACTCGAAATATTCCCGCTGTTCAAGACCTTCAGCAAAAACTGATCGATCTGCAAGCGCGTGTAATCTTGCCTTTGGGTGATCTGAAAGAAACTAATAAGCGCATGAATGACGGCGAGCTCAAAGCCCGCAAAGCCAAGCGTGAAATGATTGAAGCCAACTTGCGTTTGGTGATTTCGATTGCGAAAAAGTACACTAACCGTGGCCTGCAGTTCTTGGATCTGATCCAGGAGGGCAATATTGGTTTGATGAAAGCGGTCGATAAGTTCGAATACCGTCGCGGCTACAAGTTCTCCACTTATGCAACGTGGTGGATTCGCCAGGCCATCACCCGTTCCATTGCTGATCAGGCCCGCACCATCCGTATTCCGGTGCACATGATCGAGACCATTAACAAGATGAATCGCATCTCGCGTCAAATCTTGCAAGAGACTGGGTCTGAACCCGATCCAAACATGCTCTCCGAGAAAATGGAGATGCCCGAGGACAAGATTCGCAAGATTCTTAAAATCGCTAAAGAGCCGATCTCCATGGAGACGCCGATTGGTGACGATGATGACAGCCACTTGGGCGACTTCATTGAAGACACCACTACCTTGGCACCGTCTGATGCGGCCCTGCATGAGTCGATGCGTGATGTGGTGAAAGAGGTCTTGGAT
>JANLRI010000182.1:0-1554 GCA_031361565.1 Betaproteobacteria bacterium
TGGAAACTCTTGTGAGGCATTGCTCTCACCCCAAAAGGCGATCAATTGGGGTATGCGTGAAGACACTCCTAGCCAGCTCTTGCAGTATTCGGGATTCAATCCGATGACAATGAAGGCCCAGCAAGAGCTTCGTGAGAACGGCTATCAAGGGCATTTTGTTTCGCCGGGCGATATCGCGCTCTGGAGTATTAACAACGCCGCAGGGTTCAAACATGTTTCGATGGTTGCCTCCGTCAGTGGAAGTCAATTCACCGATTTGAACGGAAACGCGTACGACGCTGGTTCGGGATCCGCCCTGGCGGAGCTTGACCATGATGATATGAGGAAAAAGCTACCGGACGGATCCTACAAATGCTTCTTTCTCCACATTACTGTTTGAGCCTGCCTTCAGAGAACAAAAGTTGAGATTGCGGGGATGAAAGCAATCGCCAATAGGCCTACGATCAAGGCGACGATATAGGGCCAAATCGCACCCATCGCCTCATCGGGCGAGACATTGCCGATTCGGCAGGCGACATAAAAGCCAACGCCAATGGGTGGCATCATCAGACCGATGTTCATGGCTGTCACGACAACCATTGCGTAATGGACGTCGTTGATGCCAAGCTTCTTGGCAATTGGAAACATTAAAGGAGCAAGAAGCAGAATTGCGGGTAAGCCCTCGAGCAAGCAGCCGAGAATTAAAAACACGATGATCGTAACGGCCATGAAGCCGATCCAACCTCCGGGCAGATTGGTCATGAAGGTGGCGAGCTGCTGCGCGACACCCGACTGAGCGATCACCCAAGCCATGCTGAGCGCGCAGCCGAGGATGATCAAAATTGCACCGGTCAGTGCAGCGGTTTCTACCAGCATGCTGTAGATTTTTCGGAAGCCCAGGCCGCCATAAAGCACTTGGCCCGCCACCATCGCGTAAAGCACGGCGAGGGTGGACACTTCAGTCGCAGTGGCGACACCACCACCGACGGCGCCGCGAATCAAAAAGGGTAGAAGCAGGGCTGGCGCGGCCACCACGAAGGTACGCCACATCAAGCTGATCGGTGCGTGCTTGGCGTCTTTGACGTTTTCGTGGCGAGCCTTCCAGCGCGCCAGGGCCGCGAGCGCCACGAGCAAGACCATGGCCACCACCACGCCGCTGTTAAAGAGGCCGGCAATGGATACCCCCGCGACTGATCCTAAAACGATCAGCACAATACTCGGCGGTACCGTGTCGGCCATGGCCGCGCCGGTGGCGAGAAGTGCAATCATCTCGCGTGGTTTGTTGCCGCGACGTTTCATCTCCGGGAAAAGCGCGGGCGCCACTGTCGCCATGTCGGAGACTTTGGAGCCGGAGATGCCCGACACAATAAATAGCGAGCCCAGCAGCACATACGACATACCAGCTTTGACATGGCCGATCAAAGAAGCCAGAAAATCGATGATGGCCTTTCCCATCCCGGTTGCGTCCAACACGCATCCCAAGAGTACGAAGATCGGCACGGACACCAGCACCAGGCTGGACATACCTTCGTCCATGCGATTGATGATGACCTCCACCGGAATAGTAGTGCTAAA
>JANLRI010000239.1:0-4357 GCA_031361565.1 Betaproteobacteria bacterium
GCTCATGGCCAAAAATTTCTCGGACTGTCTGTGATCTTAATCGCCAAGCTCGTGAGCACCGCACTGCTTGGTCGACTGTTTCAGCTGACCGAGCAGCAACTCATGAGCTTTGCCTGGTTTGCAAAGGCCTACACCTGGTGGCGTACAACGAAAGACCGCGTCGTCTTTCGACTCAAGGCGAGTGCAGCTTGGCAGACGGCGCTCGAACTTGGTCGTACCGTCAGATCCTGGTTTAGCAAGATCTCCTAACGCTAGTGTGCTGAGTCACTAGAACAGGGCCATACCTGGTTTTTGCAGGTAATCGTTGCGCACAAACACCTGTCCTTCAATCATGGTTGTCACCCGCACTCGCGCTCCGGACTGCTGGGATAGGTTTCATCCTCCAATTTTGACATTTCGCGCTGAAACGATGGGTTTTCGTCGCAACGCAATGGCACCCTGTGCGAGCAATCGTCAAGATTCGGGCATCAACGCAACACCTGCCACCGATCACCTCAGCGAAGGAGACTTCACATGCAACTCACCCCGGTCATTACGATTCACATGAGCGCGGCCATCTTTGCAACGGCCATTGGACCGGTCGCACTTTGGGCTCGCCTGGGCCGCCAAAAACACCCCAAACTACACCGCGCCTTCGGCTACGCCTGGGTCACGCTAATGATGGTCGCAGCAGTATCCGCGATCTTCATCAGGGATTTTCACCTGCCTAACCTAGCGGGCTTCACACCCATTCATTTACTGATTCCAGTGACCTTTGGCCTCATCATCCTCGCCTTCAAACGACTATTCGAAGGCAATATCCAAGCCCATCGCAAATACATGCAAAGTACTTATTTGGGAGCCTGCGTCGTTGCAGGCGCTTTCACACTCGTGCCAGGCCGCTACTTAGGGACGCTCATTTGGTCGCAGTGGCTTGGCCTCGTTTAATCTCCATCGTCTGAAGGAATATCGGTATGAGTAAGTTCAACAAACCTGTTGACTCCATACAAAGACAGATCGCCTTTGACAAGATCACGCAATTTTTCGTGCAAAATCTCGTGAAACCGTGAGAATCCTATGAAAATTTATTGGCGCACCCACGCCATTCGTTTTAGTGTCACCTGGGTGTTTTGCGCACTGATTGCGCTCGCCCAGTACGTTTTTAATCCGCCCCATGGTTACTGGATTCCTTTCGTCTATTCCATGTTGATTGGAACCTGCACGGTCGGCCTGGTTGAAATTGGAAGTTACGCCTTAGCCGATCCTTCGGCACATGATCGGTGGCCAAAAGGCTGGAAAGGTATTGCACTCATCATTGCACCCTTAGTTTTGGGCTACATCGCAGGATCGAAATTGGCCGACCTCTATTTTGGCTGGTCGAGTTGGGACGATACACCGGTGCTAAAAACCTCAGTCACGATATCGCTGATCGCAGGCATCGCGATCAGTTATTTCTTTCATGCCCGTTCCAGACAACAAGGCCTACAAGCTCAGCTCAAGGCCACGCAATTACAAGCCACCGAAGCTAAGCTC
The DNA here is from genome assembly GCA_031361565.1 of Betaproteobacteria bacterium. Classification (GTDB taxonomy): domain Bacteria; phylum Pseudomonadota; class Gammaproteobacteria; order Burkholderiales; family Burkholderiaceae_E; genus JAPOKJ01. The sequence goes on from JANLRI010000239.1 coordinate 1,513, forward strand.
AAACTCCTAGAGGCGCAGCTCGACCCTCACTTGCTGTTCAACACACTTGCAAATCTACGAGTGCTGATCGGACTGGATGCAGTCAAGGCCCAAACCATGCTGGATCACATGATTGCCTATCTCCGCGCGACCTTGAGCGGCTCCAGAGCCAGTGAACATCGGCTCGAACAAGAGTTCGCCCGACTGCGCGACTATCTTGAGTTAATGCAAATTCGCATGGGCGCGAGGCTGACGTTTGAGCTTGATTTACCTCACTCCATAAAGAATCATATGATTCCCACCTTACTTTTACAGCCGATTGTCGAAAACGCCATCAAGCATGGCTTGGAGCCGAGCAAAGGCGGCGGTAAGATTTTGATTCAGGCGCATCAGGAAGCGAATAGGCTCGTGGTCGAGGTCAGCGACACGGGTCTGGGCAACGAGCTTGCCCGCTTCCAAACTTCAGCGCAAGATCAAGGCTACGGGCTGAGCCAAGTCAGAGAAAGACTCCTTACTGTGTATGGCTCCCAGGCGCAAATGGAAATCAACAGCAAACCAGATGAAGGTACGCAGGTGAGGATGCAATGGCCACTGCAATAATCGCCGAGGACGAGCCGCTTCTCGCCGCCTCCTTAAAAAGCGAACTCCACGCGCTTTGGCCGGACCTGAGCATCCTGGCCATGGTGGGCGATGGGCAATCCGCTCTTGAGCAGGCACTCAGGCTTCGCCCCCAAGTGCTTTTCCTGGACATACGCATGCCTGAGCTTAGCGGCATTGACGCCGCCCTGGAACTCATCGACACCTGGCCCCAGGAAGTGGCTTTTCCAGCCATCGTTTTTGTAACGGCCTACGACGAGTATGCGCTGCAGGCCTTCGAGGCCCGTGCCATCGATTACCTGGTGAAGCCTGTTCAAAGGCAACGCCTCGCTACCACGGTCGAGCGCCTCAAAGTAAGAATTGGCGTGGTGGATCTCGCCGCAACGATTGAGCAATTTCAGGCCTTGCTCCAAACTCGCCCACCCGACCTTCCCAAGATGGCCGGACAGCCCAGCCAGCAAGTCCGTCCCTTGTTAAAAGTGATTCAGGCGGGAGTCGGCAACTCCATCCGCATGATTCCGATCGACGAAGTGACTCTCTTTGAGGCCGCGGACAAATACGTTCGGGTGCTTGTTGCAGACGGTAAAGACTACCTCATCCGCAAAGCTCTGAAAGAGCTGATCGACGAGTTAGATCCCGACATTTTCTGGCAAATCCATCGTGGTGCTTTGGTACGTGCCACGGCCATTGACTCGGTGCAGCGCGACGAATCTGGCCGTCAAACGCTACACCTCAAGGGTTATCCTCCAGCCCTCACGGTGAGTCGCCTGTATTCGCATTTGTTTAAGGCGATGTAGGGGCGGCCCTCCCCCGCACCTAGCGCAAACTCGCATTCAATCGATCCAGCGCAGACTGCCCTGGGCAAAGCGCAGCCTCGCCCATCTGATTCAATGGCATCACACTCGTGTTCAAGGCCTGATGCAAATCGTGAGCATCTGGATCGACATAGAGTAGCCCGGTCACCACCTCGCCTAAAGCTTGACGATGCTGCAAGAAGTTCATAGCACCAATGCGATCCGTCGGCTCATAGTCGGCGGCGAGACGGCGAAAACGCATCACTGAGCCATCATGCATCGGTACGTCGACCATGCCACCTTCTTCCTGTTTAGCGAAAATCGTGTCGCGCTTGGGGATGAAATCCAGTCGGCTCACCGCTTCATTGTGCTCGCGCACGTAATCGTAGCTCTTGGTGGACCCCGAATGATTATTGAAGGCGACGCAGGGGCTGACAATATCAATGAAGGCCGCACCATGATGGGCAATTGCCCCCTTGATGAGGGGCACCAGTTGTTCTTTATCCCCCGAGAAACCGCGTGCCACATAAGTCGCACCCATCTGGAGGGCCAAGCCTACGGTATCAATCGGCGCATCGGAATTCACCACGCCTTTTTTGGATTTGGATCCTTGATCAGCGGTGGCTGAGAATTGGCCCTTTGTCAAACCATAGACGCCATTGTTCTCAAGAATGTAGACCATGTTGACGCCACGGCGCATCACATGGGCAAACTGGCCCAGACCAATAGACGCGGAATCACCATCCCCCGATACACCGAGGTATAAGAGGTCGCGATTGGCGAGGTTGGCACCGGTTAACACCGAGGGCATGCGCCCATGGACCGTATTAAAACCATGCGATGGACCCAGGAAATAATCCGGGGTCTTGGAGCTGCAACCGATCCCGGAAAGCTTGGCCACGCGATGCGGCTCAATATCCATTTCCCAACAGGCTTGAATAATGGCCGCTGAGATCGAATCATGGCCGCAGCCCGCACATAGGGTGGAGACCTTGCCTTCGTAATCGCGGCGGGTGTAACCGACACGGTTTTCAGTCAGCGTTGGATGATGCAGTTTGGGCTTGGCGATATAGGTCATGCGACGCTCCCAGCTTTAGCGGCTTTCTCAGCCTGAGTATTTTTTGATGAACCCGCTGGGTTCGTTTTTTGCTCAATCGCTTTCACGATCGCACTGGTAATAAATCGCGCAGTAATCGGCGTGCCGTCATAGTGCAAGATTTTGGGCAAGCGAGCCGGATCGATCTCAAGCTCGTTCACCAGCAAGGTGCGTAGCTGTGCATCGCGATTCTGCTCAACCACAAACACGGCGTCATGTTCGGCAATAAAGCGCTCAACATCGGCGTTGAACGGGAAGGCACAAATACGAAGACCATCTATGGCATGCCCTTGGGACTTAAGCGCCTCAAAAGCCTCGTTCATGGCCGGCGAAGTGGACCCATAATAGATCACCCCAAATTTCGTGGGCGACCCATTGG
>JANLRI010000273.1:0-4134 GCA_031361565.1 Betaproteobacteria bacterium
CCTTGACCGACCACAACGGACGTGCCGTAACCCTGGCCACCTTTGCGGGCAAGATCGTCACCGTATTTTTTGGATTTACTCAGTGCCCGGATGTGTGTCCGACCACGATGGCTGAAATGGCGGAGGTCATGAAGAGCTTGGGCGACAAAGCTAAAGACGTGCAAGTGTTATTCATCACGATTGATCCTGAGCGCGATACACCGGCGCTGTTGAAGCAATATGTGCCTGCCTTTCATCCAAGTTTTTTAGGCCTTTACGGCGATAAAGCGGCGACCGAGGCGACGGCAAAAGCTTTTAAAGTGTTCTATCAAAAAGTGCCTGGTAAGACGGAGGGTAGCTATTCGATGGACCACACCGCAGGTAGCTACGTATTTGATAAGACCGGCAAAGTGCGCCTGTTTCTCAAGCACGGGGCGGGTGCAGAGCCAACGCTTCACGATTTGAAGTTGTTACTTGGTTGAGAGCAAGAAATGTGATCGCGCCGAACCTAAGGATCGGTGGGTCTTGAAGCCATGTTAAACGTTGTTCTAGTCCACCCTGATATTCCGCCGAACACCGGTAATATTTTGCGACTCTGTGCCAATACCGGTGCGCAACTGCATCTCATCGAGCCTCTAGGCTTTCCGCTCGATCATGCCAAGATGCGCAGAGCGGGGCTGGACTACCACGAGTTTGCGACTATGAAGGTGCATGGCTCCTGGGAGGCGTTTTTGGACGCTGAGATGCCGACCCCCGAGCGCTGTTTCGCATTAACGACCAAAGGTCTGCGAACCCCCTATGAGGTAAGCTTTCTCGATGGCGATTACCTCGTATTTGGGTCGGAAACTGCGGGCCTTCCCAAGCCAGTGCAAGACTTCTTCCCGCAGGATCAAAAGCTTCGCTTGCCGATGCGACCCAATAATCGAAGCTTGAATTTGTCGAATGCAGTGGCGGTGACGGTTTATGAGGCGTGGCGACAGCTTAGCTTTCAATAGCTGCTGGCGGAGCCTCATCCTACTTCAACAGCTTGTCCAGTAAGGCTTCAGGCGATTTTTCAATCACGAGATAGCGATATTCACTATCCCGCACAAAGCCGTCCCTTAAAAAACCTTCGCACATCGTAATTAGGTTGTCGTAGTAGCCATCTTGGTTGAGCAGCCCGACCGGCTTACTGTGATATCCGAGTTGACGCAAAGTCATCACTTCGAACATTTCGTCAAGGGTGCCGAGGCCGCCCGGCAGGCTGATGAAGGCATCTGATTGCACGATCATTTTATTCTTGCGCACGGCCATGTCGGGCACTTCTTCCATGCTCGTAATATCGCGCTTGGCGAGCTCACGCTCAATCAACTTAGTGGGAATAATGCCGTGCACTTCACCACCTGCCGCCATCGCACCCGAGGCAACCGAACCCATCAGGCCGCCACCGCCACCGCCGTAAATGAGCTTGAGGCCACGCCGTGCAATCAACTCGCCAGTGTAGTAGGCCATCTCCATATATTTTGGGCTGGCACCTTCCTTGGCGCCGCAGAACACACAAATTGAGGGCATTAGACGATTCCTTCATAAAGATCGGGTCCGCTATCGTCTTCGCGCTTGGCGTCGCGAGCAAGTAGACCACGCACGGCTTCTTTAGCGGAGATTTCTCCGTCTAATACTCGTTTTACGGCTTCAGCGATTGGTAGCTCAACTCCTTTCGAACCAGCGAGCGAAACGGCGGCGTGAGTGGTCGGAACGCCTTCGGCCACGTGGCCCAAAGCGGCGACGATATCTTTCAGTGCCTTGCCTTCGGCGAGGCCCAGCCCGACTTGGCGATTGCGCGAGGCATTGCCAGTACAGGTCAGCACTAAGTCGCCAAGACCGGCGAGGCCCATGAAGGTTTCATGGCGCGCGCCCATCGCTTCGCCTAAGCGGGCAATCTCGGCGAGGCCACGCGTGATGAGAGCGGCACGTGCATTGTTACCAAGGCCAAGACCGTCGGAAATGCCAGCAGCAATGGCGACGATGTTTTTGAGTGCTCCGCCAATGCTCACGCCCACGATATCCGAGCTTGCATAGACCCGCATTTGGTGATGATGAAATGCGCTGATCATAAGCTGGGAGCATTCGGGCGTGTTGGAGGCCGCGACCAAGGCTGCTGGCAGGCCTAAGCCCACTTCTGCCGCGAAGCTCGGGCCGGACAGTGAGCCAAGATCAATAGCGTGGCCCACACCAATCGCTGTTTCAACCGAGCGACGAACAAGCGCTTCTGGCAGGAGAGGCAAGCGCTCCTGCGGGGACGTGGACGGCGTGTGACTGTTGGGCTGGGCGCGAATCCCCTTGCAAAGCCAAATAATCGCTTTGGGCCTTGCTGAGCTCGCCAGAAGTGCAGCGCGAACGGTGTCTTCCAGGCCCGCCATGGCGGTGCCGACGACCCATAGTTCACCTTCGGAAAAGGCGGTCGCTAACGCAAGATCGGCACTGAATTGAAGCTTGGGTTCGAGGACGATTTTGGGGAGATAGCGCTCATTCATGCGGATCAGTTGGATGCCTTCAATGAGCGCACGATCACGCCCCCAAAGGAGTACGTCGTGGCGGCGCGCGGCCTGTTGGGCAACGGCTGTTCCCCAAGCCCCCGCTCCGAAAACGGTGATTTTCATAGCGCGACTTTACGGCTCAGCACGGACCACCACACGCGGCGTTGATCCAGGTTTCAAAGACCGTAAATCTCTGCCAGTTTGACGTAACCGTAGCTGCCATCCGCATGCTTTACCTTTACCCAGGCGGGTGTGCTTGGTGCGGGGGCTTCGGTAATTTCCAAAAGCACACCACGCTCCACCTGGAACAATAGGGGGCTGGTCTCCAGCGCGGTTTGATAAATGTTGGCCACCGCCACTGTTAGCACAGACTTGACCGGTCCCAGGTCGCTACGTTCGATCCACAAGACGTCGCCGCTTTGATCGCGAATCTTGATCCAAAGGGGCAAGATCGATAGCACCTCTATCGGCATGCCACGCGGTGCGACGTAGAGTTTTTTGGCCTGCTTAGAGGGACCATCGTACAGAATCGCCGCTGGACTCTGCACGGCGCGAAATTCTGCCAAAGCCGGTATGGTCACCGACAAACCCAGTAGCAGACCCAGACTCAGCGCGAGTGGTCGTACGATCTTCATAAACTCTCCAGGGCGTAATCGGTTTTGCTTTGGGCTCGAAGGCTGGCCGCCTAGCGAGCCTCTCAATCGCTTTAGTGCTTGACGCCGGGCGGCAAAACGATGCCCGCGCCTGCGCTACCGTTGCCACTCGCATCTTGCGCCAGCTTTTGCTGATACAGGGCTTCGAAGTTGATCTCAGCCAAGTGCATGGGTGGAAAGCCAGTACGCTGAACAGCGTCCGCCACGTTGGAGCGCAGGTAAGGATAAATAATATTCGGGCAAACCACATTGAGCAGCAAGGGCATTTGCTCAGGAGGAATATTACGAAGCTCAAAAATACCGCCTTGCGTCGCTTCGATCAAGAATGCAACTTTGTCATTGATCTTGGTCGTTACCGTAATGCGCACAGTGGCCTCATGAATGCCCTCGGCCAAGGTGCCATTGGCGACATCAAGCTGCACTTCAACCGCCGGGGCGGCTTGCTCTAAAAAGATTTGTGGGGCATTGGGAAGCTCGAGGGACATATCCTTGAGATACATCCGTTGAATTGCAAACACCGGGGCGTTATCGGGCACCGCATCACTCATGAGAAATCCTTAGTTCGATCAAAAATTATTGTATGGGGGGAGTTTTAATCAACCACAATCAAGTTGCCAACAGGGGCATAAGGCCACCCGCGCGATCAAGTGCCGCGAGATCGTCGAAGCCGCCGACATGAGTTGCGCCAATAAAAATCTGAGGCACAGTACGACGACCGGTGATTTCGATCATGCGATCACGCTCCTCGTCATGCAGGTCGATACGGACCTTTTCAATCTCGGTGACGCCGCGTTGCTTGAGGAGAGCCTCGGCGCGAATGCAATACGGGCATACGGCGGTGCTGTACATTTTTACATGAGCTGACATAAGAAGGCTCCTTCTGAATTTAGGTAGGCGGCAAGGCGCTTGGATTGCGTTGGCCGAATGTTGATTGATCACAAGCCACTTGATCGTTTCTTATTTGATCAGTAGTTATTTGACGATCG
>JANLRI010000288.1:0-4886 GCA_031361565.1 Betaproteobacteria bacterium
CACCATACACTCCAGCCCAGAAGGCTCGACGATCTGCATCGTCATTAAACTTCCATACATGGATGAGTTGATTTAAGGCCCCAATATCACCGGTGAAATAGCCGACGCAGCGCTGTGGATGTTTAGCGAGTGCAGGCCAGCCTTGGGTCTTGTAAAGCTCAACGATGTCGCCCATCTTGCCAACGACCGCGGTATAGGTTCTTAGTTCATAGATGGCCATTAAATTTCCTTTGGTCCTTGTTCTTAATGCTGCATTGATTGAGTGATTTCAATTTCGCTTGGTTTTATTGCTGCTCAATTTTTGCGTCGCGAATCGCTTTGGCCCATTTAAGCGCCTCGGCTTGAGTTCGACTGCCCAAAGCTGCTGGGGTACCGGGTTCAGCCTCGAAACCGAGCGCCGCAAACTTGTCTTGAATATCTTTATTGCTAGCCGCAACATTGAGTGCGCTATTGAGCTTGGCGATGATATCAGGTGGGGTGCCGGCTGGCGCATAGGCTGCGAAGAACGCAATCAGTTCGTAATCCTTGAGGCCAAGGGCTTCGTTGACGGTCGGTAATTCAGGGATGGCCTTTGATCGCTTAAGTGAGGTCACGGCCAGGCCGCGGATTTTTCCTGATTTGACTTGCGGCAGTGTTACCGCCAAGTCGGCGGTGAAGATCATGACTTGGCCGCCGATCAAGTCAGTCATGGCAGCGGGGCCGCTCTTGTAGGGCACATGAGTCAATTTCACGCCGCTCATATTGGCCAGGACTTCGGTGGAGACCAATTGAGAGGTGCTGGCACTTGCAAAGGTGACCGACTCCGGTTTGGCCTTGGCTAGATCGACTAATTCGCGCAGGGTCTTCGCAGGTACGTCGTTATTAACGGTGACGATTAAGGGAACCTGGCCCATGAAGCCAATCGGGCTAAAGGCAGTGTCTTGGTCATAAGGAAGTTTCTTCATCAAACTCTTAAGGGCAGCGTTGGTGCTGTTGGTGCCAATGAGAATCGTGTAGCCGTCCGGGGCCGCCTTGGCGACGGCATCGGCGCCGAGCATGCCGTTTACGCCTGCTTTGTTTTCAACCACGATCGGCTGACCGAGAATCTCGGACATTTTGGCCGCAAACGCACGGCCGATTTGGTCGGTGGCGCTTCCAGCCGCAAAAGGAACGATCGCCTTGATTGGTTTGTTGGGATAACTTTGAGCGAAGGCTGTGCACGACACCAGGGAGGCCGAGATTAGACTGGCTAAACCAAGAGTGAGGGAACCAAGCCGGCGATGAAGTTGAAACATTTTGGCCTCTGATGGTAAACGGGTGAAGAACAAACAAAAAAGCCCGGAAATTATTGCATAGTCTTTCCTCCTCGTTGCCCGGACCAAGTTAGGTACCGAGCTCCCTGCAAAACATCCGTATTGGCAAATAGTCGCCGGAGAGCCGCGCGCTTAGAATTACCTGCACAATAGCGAGTTCCAGGCGATCGACAAAAAATAGGGCTACAGGATGAAAACAGGAAGCTTCAATTTCTTAGCGATGGATCGTGTCCATTTCGGTACACCTGCTGCCGATGCGCTCCTGCAAGAAGTTCATGAGCGACAGGCCAAGCGTGTTTTCGTTGTGACTAGTCGTTCATTGAATCGTAAAACTGAGGCGGTGAAACAGGCGACGGCGCGGATCTCGGATCGGGTCGTGGGCCTCTTCGATGAATGTGTCGAGCATACGCCCAGGGATACTGTGATTGCGCTCGCCCAGGCACTTCGTTCGAGCCAAGCGGACCTTGTGGTGAGTATGGGCGGCGGCACGGTGATCGATACTGTGAAGATTGCCTTAGTTTGCTTGGCGAGCGGCGTGCAAACGGCTGAGCAGTTGGATGACTGGCACATGAGGGTCAAGCCTGAGGGAGGGGTGCATGTGCCCTTGGTGGGTATGCCGCCCTGCCGCCAAATTGCGATTCCGACCACTTTGTCGGGCGCTGAGTTTAGTGATCTCGGTGGCGGAACCGATACCCGCTCGGGCGTGAAGCATGGATTTACCGGGCGCTATATCGGTCCGGTTGCGGTCATTCTGGATCCATCGGTGACGCTACATACCCCAGATCGCTTGTGGTTGTCGACCGGGATTCGTGCGCTGGATCATGCTGTAGAAGCGCTCTGTTCGATCAATGCCCAGCCTTTGGTTGACGCCACCAGCATTCGCGCTTTGACTTTGTTAAAGCGATCTCTGCTGCGCTATCAAACTGACCCCAGGGATTTACAGGCGCGCTTGGATGGGCAATTCGGGGCGTGGTTGGCCTCAACCAGCATTCGACGTACCGACTATGGTGCCAGTCATGGGCTTGGTCATGCTTTAGGGGCCGATACAGGAACACCGCACGGTATCACCTCTTGCGTGCTATTGCCGACGGTCATGCGTTTCAACGACGAGGCATGTTCCTCGCAATTGGCCGAGATCGCTACCGCACTTGGAGATGCCAATCAATCGGCAGCGGATCAGGTCGAAGCCTTGATCGCGCAACTTGGTTTACCGACGAGATTGTCGATGCTGGGTATAGACCGAGCGCGCCTACCCATCATCGCCGAGAAAGGCATGGCTAATATGTGGGTTCGTACTAACCCTCGGCCGATTAAAGATGCGGTACAGCTCTTGGAAATACTGAACAACGCATGGGTCTAAGAGCTGAGTGACCGAATGAATGGCGCACCAGACTCCAAGGAGTTTCCCGATATTTTGGCCATTGGCGAGCCCATGGTGGAGTTCAATCAAACCGGTGAGGCCGACGCGCGCGTGTACTTGCAGGGCTTCGGGGGTGATACCTCGAATTTCGTAATCGCAGCCGCGCGCCAAGGAGCGCGAGCCGGATACATCACCGCCTTGGGAGACGACCCGTACGGCGGCATGCTGCGCAAACTCTGGCTTGAGGAAGGCGTCGATACTCGTGACGTCGTGAGCAATCCTGAGGCCTTTACAGCAATCTATTTTGTAACCCACAGTGAGCGAGGCCATCAGTTTGATTTTTTCCGAAAAGGATCCGCGGCCAGTTTGATGCAACCGAGCGACCTCAGGGCCGACAACATTCGGCGCGCCAAGGTATTGCACTTTTCAGGCATATCCTTGGCGATTTCAGAAAGCGCCCGTGACACTTGTTTTTCAGCCTGCAATATTGCTCAATCAGCCGGTGTGAAAGTTTCGTTTGATACGAATTTAAGGCTAAAACTCTGGTCGATTGATGACGCCCGCGACGTAATGCGACGAGCCATTGCCGTGAGCGATATTTGCCTGCCAAGCTTTGAGGATATGACTGCACTCACAGGCCTTATAGAGCCCGAGGCAATTGTTCAATACTGCCTCGGTCTTGGCGCAAGGACCGTCGCGTTAAAGCTCGGCGCGCAGGGCGCTTTGCTCGGTGAGGCGGGGGTTCGCCACAAAATTGCGGCCTTCGCCTGCCGTCCGGTGGATGCTACCGGTGCGGGCGATGCGTTTGGCGGGGCCCTGATCGCAAGACTTGTGGCTGGAGATTCGCTTCTTGAGGCTGGCCAGTATGCGGCGATTGTCGCAGCACTTTCGACCGAAGGATTTGGCGCGGTTGCACCGATACCTTTCGCTCAAGCCGTTAAAGATAGAAGTTTTTAAACTGAGTATTCAGACCCCTGTAAAAAAGTAAGCATTTAACAGAGAAACCAATGAGCACAGCTTCGAAACCGAATAAACCGAAAATTGGAAAAACCCTGGCAGATTCGGTGCCATGGTGGCCCAAGGCTGAGACGCGCGCACCAGGATCCCCCAATGTGCTCATTGTGCTCTTTGATGATGTCGGGTTTTCGGATTTTGGCTGCTATGGTTCATCTATCCCCACTCCGACGATTGATGGTATCGCTGCCAAGGGTGTGCGCTTCACAGGTTTTCATACCACAGCAATGTGCTCGACGACGCGGGCGGCCTTGCTCACGGGCCGCAATCACCATTCGGTAGGGATGGGTTGTTTAGCTAATTTTGATAGTGGTTTTCCGGGCTATCGCGGCAAGATCTCTCGCGACGCGGCCACGCTGGCTGAGATGCTTCGGCCGCATGGTTATAACAACTTCATGGTCGGTAAGTGGCATGTCACCCCGGTGACTGAAAGTGGTCCGAGTGGCCCCTACGATGGTTGGCCCCTGCGGCGCGGTTTTGACCGCTTTTACGGGTTTATGGACGCAGAGACGGATCAATTTAGCCCGGAGCTGGTCCAGGACAATACCTTGATTCAGGCGCCCGGTACCTTCGAAACCGGTTATCACCTCACGCAAGATTTAGTCGACCAAACCATTCGTATGATTGCCGATCATCAGGCGGATCGCCCTCAGCAAGCTTGGTTCACAATGCTGTCGCTGGGTGCTTGCCATGCCCCGCATCAAGCGCCTATGGATTTGATCAAAAGCTACGACTCAAAATTTTCCCATGGCTGGGATGTGGAGCGTGAGCGACGCTTGGCTCGGCAGATTGAACTTGGCATCGTTCCCAAAAGTACTCAGCTTCCGGAGCGTAACCCCAATGTGCCCGCTTGGGATGCTGCGCCGGACGAGCACAAGCGTTTGTTTACCCGCCTGCAAGCGGCCTACGCAGCCATGCTTGATCACTCCGATCAGCACCTGGCACGCTTGATAGCCTTTCTCGAGACCGCAGGCTTACGCGACGATACTTTAGTGATGGTGCTCTCTGATAACGGAGCAAGCCAAGAGGGCGGACCCTTAGGGATGGTGAACGCCATGGGCGCCTTCAATTTGAAATCCGAAGCGATGGCCACCAAGCTGGCACGCATTGACGATATTGGCGGGCCGGATACTCATAGCAATTTTCCGTTGGGTTGGGCAATGGCCTCCAACACGCCCCTCAAACGTTACAAGCAAAATACTCACGGCGGCGGCATTCGC
>JANLRI010000309.1:0-4680 GCA_031361565.1 Betaproteobacteria bacterium
AGCCGCACCCAGAACTTTGCATCCTCCACAAGGAAGCTCGCAAACTGCTCGGGCGACTTGGAGACATCGGCCTCGGTTCCTTCGCGAGCCAGAGCCGATTTTAACTTCGGGTCAACCATCGCGATTTGAACTGCGTCAAAAAGCCTCTTAATGATTGGTGCCGGTGTATTGGCCGGCACAAATAGGCCATACCAAAACTCGATGGCGAAATCAGGCAAACCCGCTTCGCGCGTGCCCGGAATACCGGGCAATAGGGGAGAGCCTTCGCGCAATGTCACAGCAAGCCCCTTAAGTCGCCCGGCTTGAATCATCGGAAGAACGGAAGGTGGTGTGCCAAAGGTCAGTTGGGTATCGCCTGCGATCACCGATTGAATCGCTGGACCCCCTCCCTTAAATGGGATGTGCACCATTTCCACTCCAGCGACTTGGGAGAACAGCGCCGCCCCGAGATGCGGCGCAGATCCGTTGCCCGAGGTAGCGTAATTCAAAACGCCCGGCTGACGCTTGGCCCGGGCGATCAAATTTTGCAAAGAGTTAATCCCCAGGCTGGTGTTTGCGGCAATCACCAGCGGCGATGCGGTGATCTTGCTGATCGGACTCAACTCTTTGGCGGAGTAACCGATCTTAGGGTTAAGTGCCGGACTCACCGAAATGCTGCTTGGGCTCGCTATTAGAATGGTGTACCCATCCGGCGAGGATTTGGCCACGATATTGGCCGCAATACTGGAGCCCCCGCCAGCCTTGTTTTCGACGACGATAGTTTGCCCAAGCGCGCGTCCCAAGGCCTCGCTCATGGTGCGCGCCACATAATCGGCCGCACCACCGGGGGCAAATCCAACCACCAGCTTCACGGGCGTGTTGGGATAGCCTTGTGCCATCACTAAAGCACTTGACCCGCAGAGCGCTATAGCCGTCAAACCGGCCGTCAAAAAACGTGTCAAAGACTGCATTTCACTACCCCTAAGCCCGCCGCACTATTGCGCGATATCAACAACAATCTTGCCATTCTGCTGGTCGCTCTCCATAAGCGCTTTGGCTTGCTGCAATTCAGCAAATGCGAAGCTACGATAAATGAGCGGGCGGATCCGCCCATCGTTTAATGCAGGCAAGATTTGTTCTTTAAACTGGGTAATACCCTCAGCACGCTGCGCAGGTGTTCGCAACTTGTTAGAAACACCATAAATACACAAACGCTTGGCGTGCAGTGTGCCCAAATCGATCGGAGCATTAAGTTGACCATCCACATATCCCACGATACCCATTCGCCCTTGGAAGGCTAGGCATCGCAGGCTCTCCGCGAATACACTTCCACCCACGGTATTGACCACGAGATTCACACCCAGCCCAACGGTGGCCTGCATCACTGCATCATAGTAATCAGGCAGGCGGGTATGAATGCCAACATCCAATCCTAGGGAACTGAGCAGGTTCAGCTTGTCCTGTGAGCCCGAGGTGCCGATCACCTTGGCCCCGAGAACTTTGCCCATTTGCAGACACGCCACACCCACGCCGGACGAGACCCCATTCACGAGCAAGCATTGCCCAGCTTGCAAGTGCCCCTGAGACACTAAGAGATCGTAGCCCACCAGAAACGTGAGGGGGATCGCAGCGGCCTCCCTCATGCTCAGCGCAGCAGACATGGGTAGTACTTCACGGGTGTCCATCAGCGCATACTCTGAAAACGCACCGGGGCATCGACCCATGACTCTGTCGCCGACCGCAAGTGTGGAAACAGTAGCGCCCAGGGCTACAATTTCGCCGGCGCCTTCCATGCCAGCGGGCTTTGCACTACCCGAGGCGGTTAGACCATGACCCACAATCAGTTCGCCGCGATTAAGGCCGGCCGCATGCATTTTGACGAGAACCTGTCCTGGACCGGGTTCGGGCCTGGCAACTTCGCGCAATTCTAAGCGCGACGCATGCTCATCACTGACTAAAAAATACGACTTCATTGACTACAACCTCATCTTCATTTGCATTATTAAAATTCCCTACCTGCGCTCTTACTTAGCGCAGAAGCGTCGACTGGCGCAGCCCCTAAAACACGCCGCTGGCTTTCATGCGCGCCAATTCTTGCGGGTCAAGGCCCAACTGTCCCAGAATCTCTTCGGTATGCTCGCCGCGCTTGGGAGAGGCCCTCGCGATGTGGCTCGGCGTACGCTGCAACTGCATGGGCTGGCCCACCATACGTTGCCTGCCATGATGCGCCGAGACTACCTCTTGAACCATGCCAAGATGTTGCACCTGAGGCTCTTCGAACACCGCGTCCATGCGATTGATCAGACCGCAGGCGACACCACCTGCGTTCAGTCTTTCGATCCAATAGGCACAATCGTGCTCGGATAAGCGAGTGTTAATCTCGGCATTCAAGGCATCGCGATTCACCGACCGGCCGCGCTTATCCACATAGCGTGGATCATTTACCCATTGCGGCGCACCAAGTATGTCGCAAAAGCGTTCCCATATTTTTGATCCAAACACCGCAATATTCATGAAACCATCGCGCGCTTTATAAACACCCGTGGGGATACTGGTGGGATGAAAGTTACCAGCCTGGCCGGCCACCTCTGCATCCATCAACCAGCGCGAAGTTTGGAAGTCCATCATGTAGACCATCGACTGCAACAAGGAAGTTTGAACCCATTGACCGCGTCCAGACTTTTGTCGCTCGATCAGTGCCACCAAGATGCCTTGGGCTGCAAAGATACCCGCGCACAAATCAGCGATAGGAATTCCGACGCGCATAGGTTCGCCGCCACCGGGTTGACCGGTGACCGACATCAGACCGCCCATGCCCTGTGCGATCTGATCAAAGCCGGGTCGCTGGGCTAACGGGCCGGTCTGACCAAAACCGGAAATGCTCGCGTACACCAGCCCAGGGTTCTCAGCCTCCAGGCTTTCGTAATCGATTCCCAAGCGGAATTTAACGTCGGGTCGAAAATTTTCGACCACGACATCGGCCCCCGCCATCAGGCGTTTGAGCAAGGCAATGCCTTCCGGCTCCTTAAGATTTAGGGTGATGGATCGTTTGTTGCGATGCGTGTACTGATAGTCTGAGCCTTCTTGCCCCCCGAGCGTATCGTCACCGCGCATATGTTCCGGCATTTGAACTTGCACCACATCGGCACCCCAATCTGCAAGCTGTCGACAACAGGTCGGCCCAGCCCGCACTTGGGTCAGATCGATCACGCGGACATGCGATAACGCCTCGGATGCGGGAAGGTGGGGCATGTGAAAATCCAGGTCAAATGCAGAAACAGGAACAACAAACGGGTCGCAGTGTGACTTGATTCACCGCAAAAACCCAGCGCTATTTCGTTTTTAAGGAAAGCCTCGCGACGAGCACTTCGCGGACTCGTTATTCTGAAAGCACTTTAGTTTAGACTTATCGCTATGGAAGCCTCAATTCGCCAATACATTCTTATATTCCTGGCTATCGCCTTATCGGCATCGCTCCTCGAAGGTGTGGTCCTCACGTTGACCCGCAAAAATTACAACTGGCGCGCCACGGCGGCCTCCCTGTTTATTGTGGTGGGACGCCGCTTTGTGGAGATTACCCCCCTAGCTTTCGCCCTGCCCGGAGGTGTCTGGCTTTACGAACATCGCCTGTTTCATTTTGAGATGAGTCAGTGGTGGTCCTGGGCCCTTCTTTTTCTTGGTCTGGAATTTTTCTACTACTGGTACCACCGTTCCGCACATCGCATGCGTTGGTTTTGGGCGTCGCACTCGGTGCACCATAGCCCGAACGAGTTTAACTTCAGCGCCGCTTACAGATTGTCCTGGACTTCTCGTTTAACCATGGCCCTGATCTTCTTTTTACCCCTGACATGGATAGGCTTTTCACCGCGCGCAATTGCCGCTGCCTATGCCATCAATCTTCTTTACCAGTTTTGGATTCACGCTGAGTGGATTCCAAAGCTTGGCCCTTTAGAGGGGATTCTGAATACCCCTTCGGCGCATCGCGCGCACCATGCCGCGAATCTTGAGTATCTCGACTCGAATTACGGCGGCGTGCTCATGGTCTTTGATCGGCTATTTGGTACCTATCGTCCCGAACGCGAAGCGGTCAAGATTCGTTACGGCTTTGTCGACCCCCTGTTGTCCAACAATCCCTTCAAAATTTTATTCCTGCCCTGGTACGCTCTGTTCAAGGACTTGCGACACGCCAAGGACTTTGGCGAGGCCCTAAAGTATATTTATAAACCACCAGGTTGGTCGCCAGAGGGCGGCGGAAAAACAACTGAAGAGCTGCGCGCGCTGCACGAGAAGTAAACATGCTCAGTTTTGCCCGTAGGGCACCTCGTCTTAATGCAAGGAATTTGTGACTCTCCTCACTGGCTCGATCGATATTGCGGAAAAACATCTGCGCGACATTCTCTCGCTTGCGATTGAGTACCAACCTTCGCAGGCCGCCCTGGTCGTCTCAGATTGCCAGTGTGAGCTCGCCATCGCGCTGACTCAGGCCTACAGGAGGTGTCTGCCCAAAGCGCGCTTTCTTGACTTCGATACGCTCACTTCCGATGACATTCTGGCCGCCATCGATCTGCTGTCTTCAGGCGACTTAGTGGTGTTGGTTCAAACTACAAGTTTTCGCTTGGAAGCGTTTCGCATTCGCATTGAGCTTTTCAAACGATCCCTGAAGGTGATCGAGCATCCGCACTTGTCGAGCATGCCGGGCGC
>JANLRI010000320.1:0-2698 GCA_031361565.1 Betaproteobacteria bacterium
TCAACATCCCTGCGCGCAACATTCAAGAGACCTATTTTCTGAAACTTTGAAAACACCCGACTCACAGTCTCAATCGTCAGCCCCAAGAAGCAACCAATCTCCGCGCGTGTCATGCGCATCGCAAATCGCCGGGGTGAGAAGCCTCGCGCGGAAAACCGCTGAGAAAGATCCATCAAAAACGCCGCCAATCTTCCCTCCGAGCTCAGCAGCCCCAGTGCAGCGAGCCAACCATGCTCCTCACGCAATGCCGAACTCATGGCGCGGAAAAGAAATCCTGCCACTTCGCTATCCTGAGCCGCCAGCGTTTCGAGCGCCTTGTAGGGTATCTCCACGAGAACACAAAGATCATGGGCCACAACCGTGGTCGTATGCACATCGGAATCAATCGCCTCAAGACCAATCAACTCTCCCGACATTGGAAAGCCAAGAACCTGCTCGCGTCCATCCTCGGTGATCAGAGAACGTTTAGCGGCACCGGATCGAAGAAAATACACCGACCTGAAGTGGTCACCTGCGCGGTGAATGAAGGTCCCTTCCGTCACGACTCTTGAATTGCCGATCGCGATGATTTTTGAGAAAGAATCAATTTTTGCGAGAGGAGAAGCACTTGCAAAAAATGCCGCGGGTGCGGTTACAGTGGGCGGATCGTCGCTGGTATTTGAATGAGTGTTCATTTTTACTTCCTCTTCCTCGGGTTGACCATGGAGCGGAGTTTGCAATATCAAAGTAAAGGTCAAATGAACCGGCGGTAACAGTGTGTAAACGTCGCCCTAGAAAGTCTCCAAATTTGGGGGCAAGACAATGACAGGCGCGAAGCCACCACCCTCTGTTCGGAAGAGCAGCCTCAACGAGCTTAGTCACTTTGAGACTCAGAAGCTTCGTGAACTATTTCACAAGTAAGATCGGACGATCACACTCTGCCACCACTTTCTGGGCGACTGAACCCAAGAGCACGCGTCCAATCGTTCCGTGACCGTGAGTCCCCATCACAATGAGATGAGCATTGTCGCGTTTGGCAACATTCACAATCTCCTGCGCGGGGTTTCCGATGACCCAATCCGCCTTGAACTTGATGGGATGCTTCTTTAAGAATTTTCGAATAGGCTCAAGGACTTTTTCTGCCTCATCGAGGTAGTAGCTCGCGACGACTCCTCGCCCTGCAAAGCTTTTGACGTGTGCCGGTAGTGCGACTTGAACATGTAACACCTGCAGTTCACTCGAATCTTCAAGAAGTGCGTCATGAGTGACTAAAAACGCTAAAGCCTTCTTGGTAAAGCGGCTGCCGTCAGCGGCAAACAAAATCTTCATAACGATTACCTCAAAACAAGTACGGGGATGGTGGAATGTGTCAAAACGTCTTGGGTTTCACTTCCAAGAATCAGACGCTGAATACCCTTACGGCCGTGAGAGGCCATCACGATCAGGTCGCAGTTGTGCTTCTTGGCGGACTTAATGATGCCGTCACCCACCGGATCCAACCCCATTACCGTAGTGGCCTTGACGTCGTAGGCTTCAGACATCTCCCGAACTTTGTTCAGGATAAGCTGAGCATCGTGCTTTAATTGACCTCGAACTTTCTCCGTAAATTGCGCTCCGGGTACCGCGGTTCCCTCATAGAACGGAATCGGGTAACGCGCCACAGCCATAAATGCAAAAACCTCTGCGCCGAGGGCCGCCGCAAGCTTGATTCCAGCTTTGACGGCTTTATTGGACAGCTTCGAGCCGTCGGTCGCGATGAGTATTCGTTGATACATGATGAGACTCCTTGGGTCAGAGTCCCTATCTTATGAGAGCAAGCTAAAAGCACCTTGATCTAAATCATTAAAAAGCCTGAATTTCGGGGCGGCTCGAAATGGGCGCTAGCGTACAGAACACCAACGTTATAACCCGTAATCTTTCACTTACAAACTCGCATTGCGAGCGCGTCCTGTGCTAATTTTTTTTACAAACCAATGATTAGGAAGTACTATGAACAAAGATCAAGCAAAAGGGTATATTGAAGAGGCCAAAGGCAAGGTTAAGGAACTTGCCGGTAAAGCGGTAGGAAACAAGAACCTAGAACTTGAAGGTAAAGTTCAAAAGATAAGCGGCAAGGCAGAAGTAGGCCTTGGTAATATTAAGGCTGGCATGAAAAAGCCCATTTAAACTCCATCTTCGGGAGTCAGCGATGCGGACCCAAGTTCCCTTGGGTCCATCCTTTCGACACTTGAAAGTCACGATGCAAATTCTGCTCCACACAGATTCCAATACCAACAATAGCCAGGCCATGACTGAGCACGTGCAGAACGTCGTTAGCGATGCAATCAGCCGTTTCGGCGAGCGGGTCACTCGCGTTGAGGCCCACGTTTCAAATGTACACAGCCAAGTCAAGTCCACTACTGAACAAGACATTCATTGCACTCTTGAGGCCCACCTTGTTGGCCTGGAAGCGGTGGTGGTTAAAGCGTTTGCTGGAAATGCTCATCAGGCCATTGAAACCGCAACCAAAAAATTAAGGCGCGCCATTGAACGACAGATTGAAAAGCATTCCGCGCATGCAAGTGGCGCGCGATCCCTGCCACTGACGGACGATGAAGACTCAGAACCATGACCTGTCATTAAGAATTGCAATTGGCGGCGTCGCCAATCTATGTCCGAATAACATTCCAAGTCTTTAAAGTCATTTCGGACGAGGTGGTTTTAGTTTTCTGTCGGGTGT
>JANLRI010000336.1:0-1185 GCA_031361565.1 Betaproteobacteria bacterium
CGACGGACACGCAGTGCAACATCGCGACCGAGTACAAATTGTTTTATCGCACAACGACGATCGGTTGCTCAAGTGCCTTGCCCGATCCAAGCCCGCCCGCCGTGGCCCCGACCAACAATTGCTTCAAGCCATACACGGTAGGCGTCACACCACCAGATTTAGCGACAACCACGACATCGGACGGGTTAACTGTTCCCTATATTGTGCGGGTCGAGCGTGGCACGGTGAACCGTGGCATTTACGACATAGCCGTGCTGTTCGATTCTACTAAGGTCGCCGCGTGGACCCCACTGGCGCCACAAACGCAGTGGAACGGCAAAGTGGTGTATTCATTTGGCGCGTCAACCGGCCAACCACGTCAGCAATTCCGTTCAGAGCAAAACTGGGCGGATGACGCTGCATTATCCCGTGGCTTTATGGTGGTCGATAATAGTTTGACCGACTCGCTCTACAACTCCAACCGCATGCTGGTCGCCGAAACGCTCATGATGATGAAGGAGCGCATTGTCACCAGCTACGGCGAGATTAAATACACCTTGGGCAATGGTTGTTCTGGCGGCTCGATTCAACAAAATACGGTGGCATCAACCTTCCCAGGTCTGCTCGACGGCATTCAGCCAAGCTGCGACTATCCGGATTCAATGACCACCGGCATGGAAGTCACGGACTGCGTTTTGCTGGTTAATTTCTACGTCAGCGCGGAGTGGGCCGCCCTCACCAACACCCTCACTCAAGCTCAAATCAACACCAAGAAAACTGCAATCAACGGTCACCTGGACCAACTCGGTTGCCAGTCTTGGAACAATGCCTTTGGCTTCAATGGCAAGCCCGGAAACTATGTTCGAACCCTGGTCACCGATGCCGTTACCGGCGCGATGAGTATTCCGCCAACCGAGGTACCTCGCAATAATTGTCTTCTGCCAGCGGCCCTGGTCTATGACCCCGTCAGCAATCCAACCGGCACTCGCTGCGGCGACGCCGATCTCTCTGCGGCCGTTTGGGGTACAACCGCCGGTATCGCAGCCGGGAGCACTCGAGCCTTGACCACCCTCGACAATGTCGGGATTCAGTACGGGCTGGGCGCGCTCCTTGGAGGCGCAATTACGGCCGAGGAGTTTGTGACGCTTAACGAGAAGATCGGTGGCTTTGATGCCGATGCGAACCGGCAAGCGGCTCGAACCGTCG
>JANLRI010000359.1:0-2690 GCA_031361565.1 Betaproteobacteria bacterium
GTTTGGCTGAACGGTATGGAAGTCACCCAGTTCACCTACTTCCAGGAAGTGGGCTCACTGAAATGCCAGCCGATTACCGGTGAGATTACCTATGGTCTAGAGCGTCTTGCAATGTATTTACAAAACGTAGAAACCGTTTACGATTTAGTGTGGACTCCGGGAGTCACTTATCGCGACGTGTTTCATCAGAACGAAGTCGAGCAATCCACCTACAACTTCGAGCATTCCAATACGGAAGTATTGTTCCGTCACTTCAACGACCATGAAGCTGAAGCCAAGCATTTAATCGAAGCACAACTCGCCCTTCCAGCTTACGAAAAAATCATGAAATGCTCGCATACCTTTAATCTGCTGGATGCACGGGGTGCCATCAGCGTTACCGAGCGCGCCGCCTATATCGGCCGAGTACGCAATCTTTCGAGAGCGGTGGCGCAGGCCTACTACGATTCACGCGAGCGCCTGGGATTCCCCATGCTTGCCCAGGCTGCAAACGCGGCCAAAGTGGCTTAGGGGCACCCATGAGTACCGCTTCTATCAGTAATTCCTCTGCACTCCTGATCGAACTTTTCACGGAGGAGTTACCGCCCAAGGCGTTGCGAGCCCTGGGTCAAAGCTTCAGTCAGACCATTCTTGGTGAACTCACTTCAAAAGGTCTTTGCGCCGCCGACACTGCGATAGAAAGTTTTGCGAGCCCGCGCCGCCTTGCCGTACGGGTCAATCAAGTGCTTGCGCGCGGGCTGGATCGCCAGCTTGAACTTAAAGGTCCTTCCACCAAGGTAGGTCTAGACGGCGAGGGCAAGGCCACCATGGCCTTGATCAAATGGGCTGAGAAACAGGGCGCCACCGTCGATCAATTAAGCCAGCGTAGCGATGGCAAACAGGATTGCTTTTACTTCCAGAGCACGGTCGCTGGCGCAAGCCTGAGTACGGAGATTTCCGCGATTATTCAAACGGCGCTCTCGAAGCTGCCTGTGCCTAAAGTCATGCAGTATCAGCTTGCCGATGGCGTCAGCAATGTGAGCTTCGTGCGCCCGGCGCATCGCCTAATGGTCCTACATGGTCAATCGGTCATTCCGGCCCATGTACTGGGCTTGAGCAGCGATCGACTCACCGAAGGCCACCGCTTTCACAGTATCGGCACCTTGAGTATTGCCGCGGCACAAGACTACGAAGTGGTGCTGCTCAATCCCGGTAAAGTTGTGGCCTCCTACAACGCGCGCCGCGCCAAAATTGCCGAAGCTCTTCTGTCTGCGGCTGGCGCGCAAAACGCTCGCCTTACTAACCATCCCGACCGAGTTTCGGACGCAGCAGCGCTCGACGGCGAGCTGGCAGGCTATCTCGACGAAGTAACCGCTCTGGTGGAGTGGCCAAGAGTGTATGTAGCAGGCTTTGAGGCGCGCTATCTGGCCGTGCCACAAGAGTGCTTGATCTTGACGATGCGCACCAATCAAAAGTATTTTCCGCTATTTGATGCGCGCGGCAAGTTGATGCCTAAGTTTCTGGTGGTTTCCAACATGGATATTGCCGACCCTAAGAACATTATTGAAGGCAACGAAAGAGTGGTTCGCCCCAGACTTTCTGACGCTGAGTTTTTCTACACCCAAGATCAAAAACAAACTTTAGCGGCGCGCCTGCCGCAATTGGCCCAGGTGGTTTATCACGCCAACCTTGGCTCTCAACATGAGCGCATGCAAAGAGTACGCGCGCTGGCTGAAACCATCGCGCGAAAAATGGGTGTCGACCCGGCGCCTTCCGCCCGTGCTGCGGAGCTGGCCAAAGCCGATTTGCTCACGGGTATGGTCGGTGAGTTTCCGGAGCTTCAAGGCATCATGGGAGAATATTATGCGCGCCACGACGGCGAAAAGCCAGAAGTTGCCCAGGCCATTTCGCAGCATTACCAGCCGCGCTTCGCAGGTGATACTCTACCCGCTTACCCGTACGGCACCTCGGTCGCCCTTGGCGACAAACTGGAAACCTTGAGCGGCATTTGGGGGATCGGTCAACAACCCACCGGCGACAAGGATCCCTTTGCCCTGCGCCGCCACGCTCTAGGCGTGATACGCATGCTGATCGAAACCCAAGACCCTGGCAAAACAGCTACGGGTTTGAGCTTTTCTTTGACCGAGCTCTTGCAGCTTTCCTTCGACGGCTTATCAACGCTCAGCACAGTCAAGCCTGATATCGCTGGTCTAAGAAGTTTTATCCTGGATCGGGCTCGTGGCTATCTACGTGACAAGGGGTTTGCAGCCTCGCACATCGAAGCGTGCCTCGCCATTGAAGACGCTACAAGCCCTCAGGCCTACCGCCTCGATGGCCTGATGCGTCGCTTGGCTGCGGTACAGTCGTTCGCCAAACTTCCTGAGGCGGACGCTCTTGCCGCAGCCAATAAGCGTATTGGCAATATCCTCAAGAAAAACGAAGTCAAGCGCGAAGGCGCAATCGATGTCGGCCTACTCATCGAGCCCGGCGAAAAGGCTCTACATCAGGCGATGTCAGCGATCGGCCCAAGCGCACAAGCGCAGTTCTCAGCGGGCGAGTTTGAGAACTACATGAGCTTGTTGGCGAAGTTGCGCACCCCGGTGGACCAATTCTTTGAAGCGGTGATGGTCATGGCTGAAGATGCTAAAGTACGAACCAACCGCTTAGCGATGTTGGCTGAGCTTCATGCCACCATGAATCAAGTGGCTGAC
>JANLRI010000413.1:0-5647 GCA_031361565.1 Betaproteobacteria bacterium
GCGATGGTGCGGTTTGCCGCTCGCTATGAATATGCTCGCACTGTGGAGGATGTTTTGGCTCGGCGTTCGAGATTGCTGTTTTTGGACGCCGCTTTAGCTTCTTCTCTGGCGCAACGAGTGGGGCAAATTTTGGAAGAAGAACATTCCGGTCGACCTATGGTTCAGGATTTCATAAAGCTCACACGGCAATATCTTGGGAAGCACTGAGTAATCAGTGCTGCGCCTGGGTAAGCTTCATTACTGAAGCGTTGATACGCCGCATCGACTCGTCGCCAAGCTCGGTGTTTTTCGGTGCACCGTCCGAGAGATTTTCGAGACGGGAGTTCGCCCCTCGTTGCGGCCCTCAGTTACAGTCTAATGTGCCCGGACATCTTGACCTGGGCCGCCCTATTTAATCGTCGCAATCGCAGCAATCATTTAAAGCGACCTCGTCCATTGTCGGAGCTCATCTCTTGAAGAAAATCACTTACGTTTACGCCTTGTGGGCGGGACTTTTGGCCACGTCTGCACCCATCTTGAGTGCTCAGCCCTTACCTCGCGGCGCCCCCGCACAAGGAGGATTCTCAGCCGAAGGGCTAGTCAATATTGACGCCTTTTTTGAGCGCGAAATTAAAGCCAATCGTGTGCCCGGAGCGGTGATTGCGATTGCCCGGGACGGGAAGCTGATCTATCAGAAAGCCTACGGCTATCTCGACAAAGCCCAGGGCACGCCGATGCCTACCGATGCCATTTTTGCCCTCGCGTCCATGACCAAGATCATGACCAGTGTGGCCGCGCTGACGCTCAACCAAGAAGGCCGACTTCCACTCAGAAGTACCGTCGCAAGTTACTTTCCGGAGTTTGCACAGATGCAGGTTGGAGTGCCGCAAGCCGACGGTAGTCTCAAGCTTGTAGCCCAGAACCGACCGATGTATGTTCAAGATTTGATGCGCCATACTTCGGGCCTCACCTACGGTGGGCGTGGCGATCATCCCATTGCCAAACTATATCCCGGCGGGACAACACCGGCGCTGGAAGGAACGACTCAGGAGTTCATTGATCGTATTACCAAGCTACCCCTTGCTCATCAACCTGGCGTACAGTTCGAATATAGTTTTTCAACCGATGTTTTGGGGGCGGTGGTTGAGAAGGTTTCGGGTAAGCGACTGGGCGAATATTTGCAAGATAATGTATGGAAACCTCTCGGCATGGTGGACGCGACCTTCGCCGTACCCGCAGCGAAACGCGCTCGTATTGCCAAGGCCTTTGCCAACAATCCACTGGACGGAAAGCCTCAGTCTATCGTTGTGATCGATCAGCAAACGAAATCGGACTGTGGTGGTGCCTGCGCATTTTCGACCGTATCCGACTACTTGCGTTTTGGGCAGATGCTCATGAATGGCGGTGTGCTGGACGGTACGCGAATTTTAAGCCCGCAAACCGTGGCGCTCATGACGTCCAATCATCTCGGACCGGAAATTCGCAATATGGTGGGAACGGTTGAAGGCCATCGTGAGGGATATGGCTTCGGCTTAGGGGTAGCAGTACGATTGCAACCTGGATTGGCTGCGGTTCCGGGTAATGTAGGGGAGTACTCTTGGAACGGCGCCTATGGCACTGCTTTTTTTGCAGATCCAAAAGAGAAACTGGTCGTGGTGGTGGGCACCGCCGCACCGGGTGAGCTCAGAAAATATTATCGTGAGCAAGTGCAAGCCTTGGTTTACGGCGCCATGACTCGCTAACGCGGGCTGGTAGGCAAGATGCTCTAAAATTCAGGCTTCGCTCATTAGGTTTAAATATGTCCGCTCAAGCTACTTTGGCTTCGCCAAAATCCACTCCGCAGAGTGCCCCGAAACAGGCACTTTTTCATCTTGCTTTTCCGGTTCGTGATATCGCTGAGGCGCGCCGCTTTTATGGCGAGCTCTTAGGATGCCCGGAGGGCCGAAGTGCGCCGGATTGGGTGGACTTCGATTTCTACGGTCACCAGATTGTGGCTCACTTGGCGCCTGAAGAGTGCGGTCATCGGGCCAATAATGCGGTAGATGGGCATGACGTTCCGGTGCGTCACTTTGGCGGGATTCTACCGATGCATGAATGGGAAGCCTTGGCGGCCAAACTTCAGTCGGTGGGCACCCAGTTTGTGATCGAGCCATATGTTCGCTTTAAAGGCGAAGTGGGTGAGCAAGCGACGATGTTCTTTCTCGACCCCTCGGGTAATGCACTGGAGTTCAAAGCCTTTGGAGACTTAGGACAGCTCTTCGCAAAGTAGTGTTGTGAGCCCCAGCGAAATCGGCTCGGCACCCAAGCTTCGAGTCGCTATTGCGGGCCTGGGTGCCGTGGGTGGCGTGCTTGCTAAGCGCTTAGATGAGGGAGTGGTCCCTGGGTTACGACTCACTGCAGTGTCGTCTCGAGACTTAGAAAAAGCAGCCCAGCTAGTCGGCGCCTTTCAACAACATGTCCAAGTCGTCCCCGTGGCCGACTTAGTGTCGTTCGCCGACCTGGTTATCGAGTGTGCACCAGCCGTGGCGCTGAGCGAGGTGATCTCCCCCTTTCTCAAGCTTGGCAAATCTGCACTGGTGTTGTCAGTAGGAGGCTTGCTGCAAAGGCCTGAATTGAGCGCGCTTGCGAACAAGCACGGCGGGCATATTCTTATTCCAAGCGGCGCCGTGCTGGGAATCGATGCCGTGCTCGCCGCAGCAGAAGGCACCATCAGGTCAGTCAAATTGAGTACGCGCAAGCCGCCCCAAGGGCTTGCAGGAGCACCGCACCTTATCGCGCAAAAAATCAGTGTCGAGGGATTGACTGCACCCGTGTGCGTGTTTAGAGGCAATGCCAACCAGGCTGTGCGAGGTTTTCCAGCCAACGTTAATGTGGTTGCAGCCCTAGCCTTGGCTGGCATTGGTGCCGAGCGCACCCAAGTCGAGATTTGGGCTGATCCTTCTCTGACCAGAAACATTCATTCAATCGAAGTAGACTCCGACGCAGCGACGTTTTCGATGAGCATTGAAAATATTCCCTCCGAAAACCCAAAGACTAGTCGCATTGTTGTTCAAAGTGTTTTGGCCCTATTGCGAAAGCTTAACGCGCCAGTGCGAATTGGCAGTTAATAGCAAACACCCTACTAATTGCTCTCGAACTGATCTGCATTCTTGCCTTTGAACTGGGCATAAAACGCCCTGATCACCAACATGTCTTTCTCGATGTCGCCGCTAGGCATGAGTGTTGGCCCTATTCCGGCACGCTTTTGTTCGTAATCCATATAGGCCAAAATAATCGGAACTTTGGCGCCAAGAGCGATGTAATAAAACCCCGTTTTCCAGTAGCG
The DNA here is from genome assembly GCA_031361565.1 of Betaproteobacteria bacterium. Classification (GTDB taxonomy): domain Bacteria; phylum Pseudomonadota; class Gammaproteobacteria; order Burkholderiales; family Burkholderiaceae_E; genus JAPOKJ01. The sequence goes on from JANLRI010000413.1 coordinate 3,305, forward strand.
AACTTTGCTTCTTGTCCCTTCGGGAGGAACCACCAAGTGGACCGGCCCGTCGGCATTCAGGAGTGCGCTGGAAGACTCAGCCACCATGTTGGTACTTTTGTCGCGATCCACTGGAATACCGCCTAGCCATTTCATCATCGCACCGAAGGGCGATCTAAAGATGCTCTTTTTGCCCATCCAATAGAGATTGAGCTCCAGAACAAATGCGACCATCAAGGTGAACGGAAGGTCCCAATTACTAGTATGGGGCGCTGCAATCAGTACGCATTGCTCGGACTCAGCCGGACGACGGCCTTCGACCTTCCAGCCAGCGAGTTTCATGAAGGTCAAAGAGAAGCCCCTGAGTAAGGGGCGGACCACGGGTGTGGTGAAGATTGTGCGGTGCATGCCCGCATTATCGTCTATCGCCCGCAATCCCTTGCCGCGCAGGCCGAGACTTAATCGGTGCCTCCCTAGGACGAAAGTGCCGCTGAGGCGGCGGCCAAGCGCGCCCCAGCAGTGGGCTACTTTATGCGAGCTTCTTGCGTAGACTGAAGAGCAGGCTGGAAAGTCCAAACCTAAGGAGTGCACTCGAGCCTGGCAGAGGAATCGCGTTCCTGGCTTCAAGAGCGATTAAACGGTGTGCCGCCGAGCTTGGATGCAAGGTGTCCGAGAAGAACGAGGAGGCACATGTGGCCGCTGGGTTAGCCGTTGCAAAGCAAGGCGTATTCAGCTCGGTGATCCCCGCTTGAGCATAAAACGCGTTGCTGCGCTGAGCCAAGCCAAAGAGGTCGAGCACATCCACATCGATTCCGCCTAATTGACTAAGGCTTAGTATTTCTTGGGCAAAAGCCTGGTTCCAAAGTTGTTCGAACAACAGGGCACCGGCCACGGCACCCGCACCATTCGTCTTCGTTTCCGGAGCTTTCGAAACATCGGGCATATTAGAGATTAGAAAATGCCGTGCTTGATCGTTATAAAGATCTTTGACGGCCTTGTCGATGATGGTCATGCCGTTAGCGATCGCGGCGCCGAATATCGCTGTAGCATTGGCGCCTGGCTGTGCCGCTGCGACCAAGGCTGCGCGAAGGTCATTGCCGCCGATCACAATCGCGAACAAATCGCTTGCCTGTGACGCACCGGCTGGGCCCGTGACAGGGTCAAGGTAAGCTGCCACTTGACCGCCCAGGCCGGGAACATTTCCTGGACCTGTAGTGGCACCGGCCCACGCGTAGTTATTGCCGCCCGCCAAAGACGGTGCGGACATGAAGGAAGGTTGGCCCAGCAGGCTCACAAACTGAGCGGTCCAAACACCGCCACCGAACTTATCGGTGTACTGACCAGGAGCATAGGGTAAATTGGGATCTGGAAAGGCTCCGTTTGTGGCAAGAGAAACATTCCCTGTATCGGAAAGGCTATCGCCAAAAAAATAAATCGAACCCGCGTTTGCGTGCGCGCTGAGGGTGATTGCTGCAATCGCCGCAAACTTAGAAAGAAATGTCATTGTTATGTCTCCGTTATGGTGAGGCATCCTCAGCAATTTCAGTGCCAGCGTGATTAACAACACTAAGTGGTTGATTCCTATGTGATTTTTATCACTGCAAATTCTTATGCTGAAAAAATGTAAAAGTTTCCGACAAGTTAGGTTAAAGGTCTTCCCCGAAAAGAACCTCAAGACTGTGCTCCGGGGGAGCTTCGAGAGGGTCGCGTAGGGCGAGCCGATGGACCACCACTAACTCAGCCAAAAGTTGCCTTCGCGCTGAACCGGTTTTGGCGGCCTCCCAGGACATGACGACCGCAGTCGTTAAATGATAAAGCGCCGAGGCCGCTTGCCGGGCTAGGCTTTCGGAGTCTTTTTGAGAGGCTGAGTGTGCAAACTTGCTGGCCCGCTCCATGAGGTTAACAAGGCCTTCTTGATCGGCTTGCTTGAATCGTGATTCGGCGAGTAGTTTTCGTAAGTGCTCGCCCCAGATCGGTAAAGCGTTTTCGCGCTGAATCGCGCGCATCACATCTAAGGCAACGATATTGCTAGTTCCTTCCCAGATCGAACCGAGATGGGCATCGCGTACTAACCTCGCATCGCCCCATTCTTCAATGTAGCCACAACCGCCCCTCACCTCCATGGCATCACCGGTCGCTTTGCGGGCATCTCTACAAGCCCGAAATTTTATCAAGGGGGTGAGCAGTCGAGTTAAAGCGTAGGCGTCACGATCACCTGCGTCCGCGCGTCGCAGGCACTCGGCTGCCTGAAACATCATGGACCTGGCTTGCTCGCTGGACATCAGGATCTTGGCCAACTGCTTTTGCATCAGCGGCATCTCAATCAGGCGCTTACCAAAGGCTTGGCGCTCACGTGAGATGAAC
>JANLRI010000415.1:0-5473 GCA_031361565.1 Betaproteobacteria bacterium
CCCCATGCCGCAGGCACGAGCAATTGTCGGCGTTCCCGATGCTCGTAGCTTTTTCCTTGGACTGTTCTACACCCTCTCAAAGCTGCCCGATGAGCCAATGCGCTCTCGCCAGGCTGACGGTCGCTTGGGGCATTTCAATCAACAGCAGTGGAATTTTAGCGATCAAGGGGCGTCGCTGCCGCAGAAGTTCTTCGTCAACCGCTGGCGTCTGGAAAAGAAAGATCCAAGCGCCGCTCTCTCCGAACCTAAGAAACCTATCACATATTGGCTTGACAAAAATATTCCCCTCGAATTTAGGGACAGCGTCAAGGCGGGTATTCTGGAGTGGAATAAGGCTTTCGAGAAGATTGGCTATAAGGACGCTATTCGCGTCGAACAGCAGCCCGATAACGCGCTCTGGAGCACCCACGAAACGGGTCGAGCATCAGTGCGCTGGTTCGTGGACTATTCGGAAGGCGCCATGGCGGTCGGTCCCGCGCGCACAGACCCCCGCAGCGGTGAAATCCTCGACGCCGACGTCAACATCAGCAATGGCTGGGCGACTCTGCCGCGCCGTCTTGCCTTGGCGCAATTGCCTCGTCCACTTCCCGAAGGTGTGCAAACTTACGCCCCGGCTGAGGAAAATCGCTTGCTTTGGACGGACCTGCAACGCAGTTTTCTGCCCACTCAGGCCGAGCTCAGGACCAGATTGAACACCACGCAGCAGGGCCAAGATCATGTGACTCAACCTCAGGATACTCACAGCTACGACGCTGCGGGTATTGAACTTTGCGCTTACGATCAAGCGGCCCTTCAGGAAGCCAGCTTCGCGCTTGATTTGATCGCAATGCGGCAAGGCAGCCTAATGGATGTTAAAGAAGCTGAGCGCCTGGTCCAGGCCGTACTCAAAGATGTGGTGAGTCACGAGGTCGGGCACACGCTTGGCCTACGCCACAACTTTCGTGCCTCCACGGTGTATACCCAATCTCAAATTAGCAACCCAAACTTCTCGCGTAGCAATGGCATTAGCGGCTCGGTGATGGACTACAACGCCTTCAACATTGCTCTCGACAAAGAGACGCAGGGCGACTACGTCAATAGTACGATTGGCCCCTACGATTACTGGGCTATCGAATACGCCTATAAGGAGTTACCCGTTGAAATCGAGTCCATCACCCTCGCAAAAATTGCGGCACGTAGTAGCGAACCTCTTCTCGCCTACGGCACCGACGAAGAGCTCTTCGGCGACCTTGACGGTATGGATCCCGAAGTCAACCAGCGCGATGTTGGAGGCGATCCACTCGGTTTTGCGCAACGCCGCATTCAACTTTCTCGCGAACTCATCAATCGTCTGCAAACTCGCATTCTCACCTCGGGCGAAAGCTTCGATGTTCTGACTAGAAATTTTGTAAGCGGAATCAGCCAGCTCAACCAGGCCTTTTCAATCGCCTCCAAGTACGTCGGAGGCGTGGTCTATGTCCGTGATCAGGCGGGAGGTAGCAGAGCGCCGTTCACGCCGGTTCCGGCCAATCAACAACGCGTGGCACTCAAGTTGATCACCGCCCAACTGTTTGAAAGTCAAGGATTCGATCTCAAGCCGGAGTTCGTAAGCCGCTTAACCGAAGATACTCTGCGAAGGGGTACGCAACCCCCGGTGGATCGATCTTTAGACTCCACTCTGCTCAGTATGCAAACGCAGGCACTAGACCGTTTGATGTCGCCCCGAGTGGCCGAGCGCCTGCAAAACTCCCAGGCCAAACTCAGCTCTACAAAAGACACATTTACTTTAGGCGAACTCTACTCCTCCATCACCCGTTCTATCTGGGGCGACGGTCCTGGCTTTGGCGATGTCGCGACTTCTCGCCGTGCACTGCAACGCGAACATCTGCGCCGTCTGGCCACAGCCATTCTTCGGCCAGGACTGGGCAGCGCCCAAGGCGATGCTCGCGCCCTGCACCGCCTCACTGCGAAGAATTTGCTCGCCAGGGCTCAAAGCGCCAAAGCTAACTCTCGCCTCTCACTTGAGACTCGCGCGCATCTGGACGAAGTCGCTGATACCTTAGAAGCCACTCTAAAAGCGCAGACCAGTCGTATCGTTGGGTAGTTTGACGGCGGCAGGAGCCGGTAGCCTGACTGCAGCTAGTCGACCGTTGGTGGTCGACTGCCAATCACTGCCCGGCAGCCAACTCAGTGGAATTCAAGATTGGAACAAGCGACGGTAGTGCTTCAAAACGGCTGCGTCGTCTTCAAGGTCAAACCCGGCCGCGCAAGCCTCAGCATAGAGCTTGGCGGCCTTCTCACCAAGTGGCAAATCTAGTCCATGTCTGTGTGCCAATTCATTCGCCAAACGCACGTCCTTCGTGATGACTTTAGTTTGCGCCCGAGGTTCAAAATCATCCATCAAGGCGCGGGTTAAGCGATCATCTGCCATCCAACTCTGCCCCGAACTGACGGACATCAAATTTAGAAGCTGCTGAGCGTCCAGACCGAGGTGCTCACCAAAGGCCAAGGCCTCCGCTCCGGCCAGTAAATTCAGACCCGCCATTAAGTTATTGGTGAGTTTCGCTTTGGCGGCATCACCGAAACGCTCGGAAATCACAAAGCGTTTTGCGGTCATTTGATCCAGCAGCGTTTCGAGCCCATTCAAAACAGACGCTGGTGCGGCCAACATCATACTCATCGTACCGGCCGCTGCACGCACAGGCCCACCGGAGACGGGTGCGTCGATCGCTTGCGCACCGCTTGCCTGAACGGCCTCGCAAAAGCGTTGCACATCCTCGGGCGCAATCGTACTATTAAAGAAAACCGTGTGCTCGGGCGTTAGCGCGCCGAGTAGGCTCAAGGGCTTGCCTGGCCCTCCCCAAAGAACTTCCTCAATTTCATCGCGATCCACCACCACAATAAAAATCGTCTTGGCCTGCGCCGCGGCCTGAGCGGGAGAAGCCACGGCAGATGCGCCAATAGCCTCGAGCATTTGTTCGCGCTCGACAAGTACATCGCGAACAAACACGGCGTGGTTGGCCGCCAATAGGCACTTCGCCATTGCACCACCCATGGCACCAGCGCCTATGATTGCAATCGAGGATCTCATTGATTCGTGCTCTTCAAGTAATTGGTCTCGGACAACGTCAAGGCTGGACAAGACGACCATCTAAAATAGGAAAAGGCCAAACAATGTTTGGCCTTTTGTTTTCAGCGCGGTTTCGGCCCAAGGGTCGACACGAAACCACTTTTAGTTTGGCAAATTCTTAGTAGCCGCTGCGACCACCGCCACCGCCACCGCCACCGCCGTAACCACCACCGCCGCCGCCATAACCACCGCCGCCGCCGCCGCCGCTACGGCCACCGCCGCCGCCGCCAAAGCCACCGCCACCGCCACCGCCGGGACGTCCGCCACCGCCGCCGCCGCCAGGTCCGCGACCACCAAAGCCACCGCCTCCAGGGCGTCCGCCGCCACCACCGCCGCCACCGAATCCACCGCCACCGGTTTTTTCGCGAGCAACGTTAGCAACGACTGCACGGCCTTCAAGCTCGGTACCATTTACCGCTTCAATCGCGGCATCGGCTTGAGCGGCATCTGCCATCGACACAAAGCCAAAGCCACGTGAGCGGCCCGTTTCACGATCCACCATCACCTTAGCCTCGATCACTTCGCCATGCGGAGCAAACATCGACAGAAGTTGCGCATCAGTAGCGCGCCAGGGGAGATTTCCTACATAAATTTTGGTTGCCATTCGAACCCGATCAAATAAATAAAAAAGTGTTAACAGCCAGCTCAACACTTTTAGTGCTTCACTGATTCAACACGCAAACCAATCGACCAAAAGCCAAAACCGTGAATCAAAGTCTGAAAACATCAAACTATTTGCACGTTTGTCTTTGCCGATAATTTTACGCACAACCATTGTGACACAGGCGTCACCGCTTGCCTATTACAGATCAAAGTCAAGGGGAATATGACATTTGTTCATGGTGAAATTACTACATTAACGCCAAAACGGTGCATTTTTCATGAATTTCGAAACACCACCCGCCTAGAATCGGGTTGATTACGGGAATGTACTAGCCAGTTACTCTCAAATTCCAGCCCTTAGAATATTGTGCATTATTCTCATTTTGAAAGCCAGTCCATAAAGGCCGACAGAGCACGCCCTGTCGGCCTCATGAGGTTATCGATTTAATGCGATTAATCGAACTTCATACCCAAGCCCACAGTGAAAAAGCTATCGGTCTTCTTCACGCCAACCCCAGGGTCAGAGTTCTGACGAACCGCTAAGCCTACGGTCACGTTGCTCGACTTGGAAAAGGCTGCACTCAAGCCAGCATCAAAGCGAGCCAGATACTCACCACGATTGCTCAAGTTGGGATAGAACACAAAGCGCTGCTTTGCACTGACGGTCTCCGATAGCTTGTGCGTGGACTCTTCGCCCAACACCAGGTTCATGTAGCTGTAGCTTGTGCGATTGGCGTTATCAATGAAACGCGCCACACCGTAGCTGTCGGAGGTGTAACCAATACCGCCAAATACATCAAACGTCGTATTTGCATCCTTGATCACGTGATAGCCCAAACCACCGGACAATCCCGTGCGCAAGCTCAACTTAGCAACGCCGTCTTTCTCAAGGTCCAAACCACCAAAGGCAAACAGCTTTTCACTGAGGTTCCAGTCGTAACGAGTACCTAGCCGCAAAATGTTTGCTGTTGTCGTGCCCAAGGCACGGCCATACAAAGCAGAACCGTAGAGGCTCCACTTGTCTTGCTTGGTAGCACGCACGCCATCGCCAAGAAAAGACAAGCTAGCCGACGAAGAGTTACCAGACGCAGAGCTTAGCCCCAAGGAGAGGGCTGAGCGCCACTGGCCGTCTTCCTTGACGATCACTTGAGCCATGGCTTGGGAGCCAGTAAAAGCTGCAGAGATTGCAGCGACATAGAAAACAACCTTGGAGTTCATTGGGAACCTTCGCTTAGAAACTGAGAAGGTTCCGATTAGACTGGTGAATTCTCAAAGCAACCGATACAAAACGTCAACAAGAAACGCTTCGCAACACTGCGTCAGATAAAGACGACGACCTGACGAATTCAATAAAGAAGCATTGATTAAGGTTCGATCGATACGGGCTCGTTATTTCGGCGCTAAACCCAAGCGATTAATCAAGGCTTTTTCACTCGCAAAAGTTTCGCGCGCCCACTTGGCATAGTCCTCAGAGTTCTTGTACCAAACATCTTGATCAAGTTGATCCAGGACTTTTTGATGATCAGGATCATCAATCGCTTTTTTGAAAGCATCATGAAGAATTTTGACAACGGCAGGATCCATGCCTTTAGGGCCAGCGATTCCGTAGGGTGAGGTCGAGACAATGCCTAAGCCCAACTCTTTTGCCGTCGGCACTGTTGGCCAACGTTTGGTGCGGTTCTCACCGAACGTTACCAGTAAACGCATCTGCCCGGCATCGACAAAACGGCCCCAGCCAGTCGCATCGCTTTGTGCGTCCAC
>JANLRI010000705.1:0-2789 GCA_031361565.1 Betaproteobacteria bacterium
GCGGTATTTGGACCCAGGCCCCCAGGGTTTTGTTCGGTGCCGATCCTCCTCAGCTCCAAAACCTTGGCTACTTCACCAAGAAACACGGCCTCCTTTAAAACCTGCTCGCCACGATCAATCATTGGCATTAGGCGTTCCTGAAGGTCCACCAAAAGGAGGGTGCAGGCCTGTGCATCGATGGCAGCCATGTTTTGTTCCTACGAGAAGTGAAGGCGAAAATGAAATAGTAACGTCTTGTAGAACGGGTTGAATCCGACTAAATTACAGATCATTCGATTCAGGAGACTTTATGAACGCCCCTCACGATATCGCGAAGGAAGTAAACCCACTCAGTGCTAGCTCGTCCATGATGAGCAGTGCCGCCTATAAAGAGTCCCTGCGTAGACTCAAACCCGTGGTGTATGTCGACGGCCGAAAAATTGAATCGGTGGCTGACGATCCTAGCCTTGCTCCCGGCGTAAACGCCTTGGGGATCAGCTATGACTTTGCGCTCAATCCAGTGCTCGCGCCGCTCATGTTGGCGAAGGACAGCTTTAGCGGTCGCACCGTGAATCGTATGCTGCACGTGAATGAATCGGCCGGCGACTTGCTTAACAAGCTGGAGGCGGTACGGGTGCTGTGTCAGGAGACGGGGTGCGCGCAGCGCTACCTTGCCCATGACGCCCTAAATGCCTTGGCGCAAGTCACCGCACGTATCGATGATGCGCGCGGCACTAGCGAACATGGCGCTCGCTTTAGAGCCTATCTCGATCACGTCCACCAGCACGACTTAGCGCTGGGCATCGCGATGACCGATGCGAAAGGGGATCGCTCGAAACGACCACACCAGCAATCCAACCCGGACACCTATGTGCATGTGGTGGAGCGTAATGCCCGGGGCATCATCCTCTCTGGCACCAAGGCCATTGTGACCGGTGCCCCATACATGCATGAGTTTTTGGTGATGCCTTGCCGCAATATGAGTCGCGAGGATGCTGATTTTGCGGTCTGTTGTGCGCTCCCCGTGGATGCCGCTGGCATCACCATTGTGGCTCGACCTGCTGGACGCCCTGGCGAGAAGCTGGAGCACGGTGACGCGCTTTTCTCCCGCAAGTATGGTCAGTCAACCGGGGTGGTGATTTTTGATCGCGTGTTCGTGCCTTGGGAGAGGGTGTTTTATGAAAGCGAGTGGGAACACAGCAGCGTGTTGACCTATAGCTACGCCACCCACCATCGCCATAGTTGCATTGCTGCACGCGCGGGCTTTGGTGATCTTTTGATCGGTGCTGGCGCATTAATGTGTGAGGCCAATGGATTCGACCCTGGCGAAAAGTCGAATTTGCGTGAGCCGATGGTCGAGCTGATTAAAATCGTGGAGGGTTTTTACGCCTGTGGCGTGGCCGCCAGTGTGTACGCCACCAAGGATGCCTATAGCGGTACCTTTATGCCTGAGGCGGTGTTCTCCAATATCGGCAAGCTGCTTTTAGCGACCCAAATTTACGATATGCATCGCCTGGCGCACGAGGTCTCGGGCGGGCTGATTGTGTCCCTGCCTGGCCCTGATGAAGACCACAATCCGGCCACGGCTGCGACCCTGGCCGAGGTGCTGCGAGCCAACCCGGCGGTTCCCTATGACAAGCGTATTGAAGTTGCACGCTTTATCGAGGATCTCACCGCCTCCAATCAAGGCGGTTGGTACTCGGTGATCAGTCTGCACGGCGGCGGCTCACCCGCCGCCATGAAGCAAGAGATCTGGCGCAACTACCCCGTGGGCAACAAAGTAGCATTAGTTGAGCGTTTGTTGGAGCGAGGCGTACTGACTGAAAATACCTCCAATCAAGGCGCGAGTGCGCGCGCCATCACCAGTAACAAACAGCCGGGTCGCTGTTGTGATCAAGGCTGTACACAACCAGGCCAGGCGATCATGGTGCCGCTAAGTGAGCTTGCCGGTCAATCTAAAGCGATCACCTAACCACGATTGACCAACCAAAGCCCCAGCGCCACCATGACCAACGCCGCCAAGATGTTCCAGCCGAGAGGTTCGCTCAATATGAGTGTACCGGCGATCACTCCAAATATCGGGGACAAGAAGGCGAAGGCATGCATAGTGCTGGCGGAATATTTGGCGATCAGCGTGAACCAGACTAAATAGCCCGCTGAGGCTACGATGACGGTTTGGTAGGCGAAACCGAGCCACACTTTGGGGCTCGGTGCGAAAACACCTCGCTCTCCGATCAGCCAGGCGACAACTAAAAGCATCACTGCCGACGTGCCTAGTTGATAAATCAAGTTTTTTTCTGGGGGCTCCGTGCGCAGTCTGGATCCTTTAACGACGATGGTGCTCAATCCCCAAAACAGCGCTGCCCCAAGACATAGAAGATCACCTTTCAAGGTGCTAGGCTGCGCCAGCGCGCTGCCAGCAAGTGCCGTGCGATCAAGCCCGCCGGTCGGCAACAAACGATCTGCAAAGGCGAACACTACGCCGATGAAGGCGACCACAAGACCTAATAATTTGGCGCGACTAATCTTGTCGTTTGGTAGTAACCAGTGCGCTAAAGGGGCCACGAAAAAAGGCGCTGTATACAAGAACAATACGGCGCGGGCCACGCTCGTGTAGTTTAGGCCTTCAAAAAGCATCCAGAATTCCATTCCGAACATGAGGCCGGCAGCGATGCCTGGAACGAGGCTGGCGTCAAAGAAGTTAAAGTGTTTACGGCGAAACCAGCAATATCCAAGCACAAGAATGGTGGCGATCAGCGAGCGTAATCCCGCTTGAAAAACAGGAGAAATTCCAGCATTGGCAATTTTGG
>JANLRI010000489.1:0-5128 GCA_031361565.1 Betaproteobacteria bacterium
GGACGGTCTTCATCTCATTGCCGATTTGTCTGCCTGTCGGCCCAGCCATCCAGGAGTGATGACGGAGCCGGCCGAACTTGAAGCATTTTGTCTAGAGGCCATTCGTGCTGCGGGCTTAAGTAGCGTTGCTCATCTCTTTCATTCTTTTCGAGAGTCCGCCCGAGACGTCGCCCTTGCGGCTACGCCTATTGGCATCACCGGCGTGGTGCTATTAGCGGAATCGCATTGTGCAATTCATACCTGGCCGGAAAAGGATAGCGTCACCTTAGACGTCTATGTGTGCAACTATGGTCAAGACAACTCTGCCAAAGCGCGTCATCTAAGTCGCCTTTTGATTCAAGGGTTTTCACCCGGAACGGTGGCACGTCATGAGGTCATGCGAGGCTAGGACCTTGGGTCGGATTTGCGTTTTTTAGTGCGCTGACCAAAAGTCCTCCGTTAGGTTACGGAAAGAGAGTTTTGATCCCTACCAGGGATCTGCTCTCGAGGCCTGGAGCATATGGAAGCGATCCGGGTACGAGGCCAGAAAGAGCGTCTGATGCGGGAAGATGTGTCCGCGCTCGACGTATTTATGAACTTAGTCGGCCTGAGTTACTACCACGTTGCCAATCATGCGGGTTACTTGGCGGGCGGGTTTAGTCGTTCTGTCGTCACGCAGCTTGAGGATAGTGCCTTTCGGCAACATCGACGGCAAATCATCGTGGAGACTACGACTCGGTTTGTATTGCGCGACCCGCGCGCTGGCCGGCACGCACCCCCAGGGTAAAGGCTTCTTCAAATACAGAGTAACCCGCGAGATCACTATGAGCAAAGCTCAAGGGAGTGTTCGCGTTCAAAAGATGTGCCCGAGCCATGCGCAGGGGTTTGCTGTGCCAACCTGGCTTGGGTACGGCCATGGCATGACCGAAGCGCGCGATATCAAGATGCCTAAGTCGTTCAGGAAAGTCTGGATGGGCCAACTTGAACTCTTTGAGGACATTCTCATGCCAAAATTGCCAAGGCTGCTCGAGTAGTTGCTTTCTAGTCTCGCGACCTTCGCCCAGGGCCTGGTAGTAAGTGAGCACGGTTGGGCCATTCGTTTGCCTGAGACTTTGGTGTTGGGCGTTCACATAGCCCAGGCCTTGGCCTCCATAAATTACGTTGTCCCAGGCTGGTGCTGCGCCACCAAGATCCCGCAGGTCTCGATCCAGATAGGCATTGGCGACCAGCCAGCTTGAATGTGTGATGGAGCCGCACAGTGCCTGTAGTGCAGCCAGGGTGCCCTGGTCGTGGTGCGGTCCAGTAAGTAGCCTCTGGCTGATGAAAAGCGGCACTGCCAAAATGCAATGCTGACAATTCCACTGCTCAATATTTTCCGAGTTCAGTGCAGTGACGGTTAAGCTTTTGCCCTTCGCTTCGACCTGTAGAGCAAGACGCTCGGTCTGCAATCGCGCGCCGAGGGTTGCGGCAATTTTCTCACTCAGCCATCCATTGCCCTCAGGCCAAGTGAAGACCCCACCACTTACTGCGGGATCTTCTTTGCTGCTTTCTCCTGGGGCTTGAAATCCGTGTCGTGAGGCAAAATAGTGAACCCCAGCCCAGGCCGAGACCCCCGCAAGTCCCGAGCCGTAATCGTCGCGGCAGCAATAGTCCAGGTACCAAAGCAGATGCGGGTCGTCCAAGCCTTGCTGGCTCAGCCAGGTTTTAAAGTTGACGCTGTCTAAGGCTAAACGTTCGCTTAGGCGCGTGGAGGTGATGACGGCATCCGCTGCCGCGCCCATAGGAAGCTGAAACCCCCCACGGTCGTGAAAGCCTTGAATCAACTCACTAAATCGGCGATAGGCCCGTAAGCTTGATTCACCTACATCGGCGAGCGGTAGCAGCCCTTCGTGCCATACACCCCGAAAAAATAGTCGCTCTTGAGGGCTGTGACACAGATGACGCTCGCCTTCCGCGCTCACTTGCCATCGTCCTGAGCGCCATTCCATGAGTCCCAGGTCAGCCAAGAGCGTACGCACGGGAGCCAGTCCATCGAGCAAGGACCCGATACTGCTCCGCGGGTTAATGGGCACGGGGAGGTAATGAGCACCCATCGGGCAGGCAATGTTCTTGATGTGATGCGAGCGGCTATTTCCGCCCACTTCCTTTTCAAGATCGAGCACAACGAAATCATCGATGCCTTGTTTTTTTAAGCTCCAGGCAGCACCCAGCCCAGCAATACCGCCGCCAACAACAAGCACGCGCGCCTGCCGAGCAAGCGCCCGGCCTTTGGGCGGCGTCTTGCTTCTGACGCGATGACCACTCTCAAAATCAGGGCCAATAAAGCCACCGCTGGCTAAGGTTGACGAAGACTTGCAGCCGCTTGAACCCAGCGTCGCCGCACTCGCAGAGCCTCCAAGCTTGATACTGGTCTTTAAGAACTCCCGTCGACTCAATGAAGAACCTTGCCCCATTCTGTTTCGAAGGTGCGCACCAGGATCTGATTGTGCAGGCGATTTACTTCGGCAGGAACACGCGCCATATCTAGCGGGAAATCAAACAGGGTGGGCAGGCTGGCCAAGCTTAGAAAACGTAACTCTGCAGGCAAGGCCTTAGGCATCCTCCAGGGGCGGCGGCTGGCGATAATGAAGCCCCATTCGCCAAAGCTCGGTACGTGGGCATGATACGGCGTGGCCGTAAGGTCGGCGCTTTCGATGGTGGTGACCACGGTCCAAAAACTAGTGCGAGCGATCAAAGGAGAGGTGCTTTGAATCACCGCATACCCGGACGCCGCCAGCTTTCTTTGCAGGAGTGTATAGAAGCTATGGGTATAGAGCTTACCGAGCGCAAAATTGCTCGGGTCAGGAAAATCCACGATGATCACATCAAAGGCCTCTGGGATTGAGCCCAGACCCGGAACGATCACGGGCGTCTCTCCCTTTGATTGCGGGAGGCTCACTGTTTCGGAACCCTCGCCGTCTAACCATTGATAAGCGTCGCTATTAATAATCCGTACGCGCGGATCAAGAAGCGCGCGACCATTTAGTTTGAGGAGCATCGGCTCGCGCGAGAAAAGTTCGGTCATGGTCGGGTCCAATTCCACCAGAGTCACACTCTCCACACTGGGATATTTTAGAATCTCGCGTACCGCCATGCCATCACCACCCCCAAGCACAGCCACTCGCTTGGGCGCGCCATGGGCCGACATCGCGGGATGCACCAAGGCTTCATGATAACGATACTCGTCGCGCTCAGCGAATTGCAGGTTGCCGTTGAGAAACAGTCGAGCACCCTGCTTGCCTTGCGTGACGACCACGCGCTGATAGCTTGAATTGGTCGCGAACACCATACGGTCTGAATAGAACTGTTCTTCCAAGGTAGTCGTGAGACGATCCGAACCCAGCCAAGCGGCGATTAACACGGCAATGGTGGCTAGCGCTGCCGCGGTGTGCGAGCGCCTTGAGCGTATCTCGTCTTTAAATAAACGGAGTGTCCAAAGCGCGACACCGGCGTTGAGCAACCCGAACAGTAGGCCACTACGAATCAAACCCAGCTTAGGCACTAACAGTAAAGGAAAAGCGATGGAGACAGCGAGTGCGCCTAAGTAATCGAAGGTAAGCACCTGCGAGACCAAGTCTTTCAGGTCATAGCGTTTATTAAGAATACGCATCACCAAAGGAATCTCGAGCCCCACAAAAAAGCCCACCAACAGCACTAAGCCGTACAAGAAGAATCGGAACGGACCGGGCGCAATACTGTGGGCGAGAAACAAAGCCGCCGGCATGAGGCCACCCACAAGGCCGACCAGCAGCTGGATTCGCAAAAACTGCGCAGGAAGTTGCCGCTCGACAAAGCGCGAAGCATAGGAGCCTAAGCCCATCGCAAATAAGTAAGTGCCGATGATGGTGCTGAACTGTAAGATTGAATCGCCTAGCAAGTAGGAGGCGAGCGCTCCCGCAGCCAACTCATAAAGCAGGCCACAAGCGGCAATCACAAAGACACTAAAGAGTAAGGTGGCCTCAGTCATGGCCGCACATAGTCCTAGACAAAGGATTAGCCATGTACCGCTGCTGCGACAATGATCGAAATCCCCAAGCATAAGGCTGCGACCACAATCGCCAGTGCAACGTTTTTCTTCTCGACTAACTCGGCCCAGAGATCATAGGGCGTCAACTTATCGATGATGATAAAGCACAGCCAGAACACAAATACACCGATAAAGGCGAAAATAATTGAGTTGATAAACACACCGGTCTTAAACCATTCCATGATTGATTCTCCGTTCAAATTGAGTCATTTATGTCCGCCACCACTCGTGCTGCTTCCACCATATGAGCCGCCCCAGCCCCGCACCCCTGAACCGCTAGAGGTGGCACAGTTCTGGTAACTCGGATCACAGTTTTGTTGACTGCACTGTGAAAGCATCACCACCAAGATCATGAAGAACACGAACAAAATAATGATCGTCTTGATGGAGACACTACTTCTTGACAAAGGTGTGACATCGCGGCGTAGTGTATCCGCCGAATTGGGTGCGAACGCCTGAGCGACTTGCGAACTATCCACGGGCTCACTGCGTGACCAAGTCACCTCTTGTTCCGTTTGCTCCCGAATCAGGGTGGCATTCTTGCCCGCAAACTCTGAGACCTGGGTCTTTGCGCCGCGCTTCACCTGCCAATAGAACTCGCCTGAAACATAGTTGACTTCCGCAGAGTACTTTTCCTTCAGGCGGTAGTTCGTCCCGAGGTAAGTCGCAGTTTCCCCGCTAGCGGCGACCTTCCCTGAGCCGCTCATCGGCTTACTGATCGACCAGCCTTCTTGCGTGTCTGCCAAAAACGCAAACCCCTCAAGCCGATTGAACATCAAATACTCTTCCCAGCCAAAGGTCTCATCCGGTGCGGAAAGCGCTTTGCCCATCATGCTGACATAACCCACCAACTGCCAGTCCACTGCCTTGAGCTTACCGGTGGCGCCAAGGGCGAGAGAGGGTTGAATCGGTTCACTTTGTAGTGCGCTGACGACCTCCTGCCCAATTCCTTGGCTAAGGTCAATCAGGCTGTTGCAGGAGGTGCAGGTGATGCTCTTGGTCTGCTCTAACTTGAGGCTGACACTGGCGCCGCACTGGGGGCAGGCGTATTGACGTGCGCCTTTAATGTTCGCCTGACTGCTG
>JANLRI010000492.1:0-2995 GCA_031361565.1 Betaproteobacteria bacterium
GCGCGAAGGTGTGGCTGAAGTATAACGAATTGGCGTGACACATCGGCATCACCATCAGTCCGACATCCTCGCGGGTGAAGCGCATCTCGAGCGCCGTGGCCAACGCAATCAAGGTACTTCCCTCGTGACTGCGGATCACGCCCTTAGGTCGCCCCGTTGTGCCCGAGGTGTACATCAGGGCAAAGGTGTCGGACGGCAGCACTTGCACTGAGGGCTCGGTTTGGCTCGATGTTTCAATGAGTTGTTCGTAGCCGATCCAGCCCGCTGCACAATTCTCGCCTAGCCAGATGTAATGGCTTGGAGCAATCGCAAGGTCGCCACGAATCGGCTCAACTCGGTCGACTAACTCGTCTTGCACAATAAAGGCACGGGCTTCGCTGTGCTCTGCAATGTAGGCGATCTCAGGAGAGGTCAGACGAAAGTTGATGGGCACGGCTACCAGCCCGGCACGGGCCAAAGCCACGTAGATCTCCATCCACTCGACACAGTTGTAGGCGAGCAGGGCGACTTTGTCTCCCTTGACTAGCCCGAGCGAAAGTAGACCATTGGCCAGTTGGGTGGCACGTCCATGCCAAAGTGCAAAGCTCAACTCGCGCCGCGAGTCGCGGATTCCTAGCTTGTGAGGCATTAGGCGAGCATGGGCTGCAACAGCCTCAGCCACCGTGAGCAAGCGGGTCATAAGACTCTCCTCGATATGGAAAAATTAAATTTTATCTTATTTTAGAACTCTGAATTCAGAGTTCTGATAATATATCGACAACATGTTTTCTTTGCCAACGCCTAACAAGATCGGTCGACCTGGGACAGCCTCTTGCTTCCCCTCGTTTTCAACGGTCGTCTCGCTCTAAGAGGAACCGCTTCATGTCTACCCCCACCGCTTCAGACTCCAGCACCGCCGCGCTGATCGCGCGCTGTCTGAAGGCGCGCGGTGTTGATCGGGTATTTGCGTTGTGCGGCGGCCATATCATGCCGATCTGGATGTGGCTCGACGCCGAGGGCATTCGCATCATCGACGTACGCGACGAGCGCGCTGCGGTCTATATGGCTCACGCCCATGCGGAGTTGACGGGCACCGTTGGGGTGGCCATGGTCACTGCCGGACCAGGCGTCACCAATGCAATGACAGGCATTGCCAACGCGCATGTGGCCCGGGCCTCCGTCCTGATCCTCTCCGGAACACCGCCGCGGCGGCAGGAAAATCGTGGCGCCCTACAAGATATGGCGCACACCGATTTTGTGCGCCCTCTGACCCGCTATGCGCGCACAGTACGCGAGCCCGATCTCGTGCTGCAAGAACTCGATGAAGCCCTGGCTCGCGCCGTCGGTCAAGGCGGGGAACCGGGTCCGGTGTACTTGGACTTTCCGGTCGATGTGTTACGTGCCTCATCGTCTCCCGCCGTGCAGTTGCCTGAATGGTTTTTGCCGCGCGCTAAAACCATTCAGTACCCAGACCCCGCGACACTCGCGAAAGCTGTAGACCTGATGTGGAATGCCAAACGGCCGCTCGTTATCAGCGGGCGCGGGGCACGCGAGGCCGCCGTGCCTCTTATTGAATTGCTTGATCGCCTGGGTGCCCTTTACCTGGATACCGGTGAGAGTCGAGGTCTAGTGCCTGAAGATCACCCCTCAGTGGTCGCAGCGATGCGTGGCTCGGTAATGGGTGAGGCTGATGTCATCATCACCCTCGGTCGGCGTCTCGACTTTCAATTGGCCTACGGCTCGCCCGCCGTGTTTGGCGAGGCTCAATTCGTACGCATCGCCGATGCAGCCAGCGAACTACGCGACAATCGCCGCGCCGCCGCCGAAATCCTTGCGACCCCATCGGCCGCGTTACAAGAGCTGCTAGCACTGGCCGGAGACCGGTCGCCGAAGGTTGATCGCGCGTGGGCACGAGGGGTGCGCGAGCAGCACTTAGTGCGCGCCGAAAAATTGCAAATCTCCATGGCTGCGGCCAAGCCAGGCAGCGACGGCCTGATGCATCCCAATCGCCTGCTGTCGGCCTTACGCTCAGCCCTGCCTGAAAACGCCGTAGTCATTGCGGATGGTGGCGACTTCTTAAGTTTTGCGCGCGTAGGTCTTCCAGCCTCTACCTATCTTGATCCTGGCCCTTTGGGCTGTATTGGTGTGGGTACCCCGTTCGGCATCGCAGCGGCCTTGGCCTGCCCGGGGCGCACTGTGGTCGTCGCAACTGGCGATGGTTCGTTCGGGTTTAACGCCATGGAAATTGATACCGCTGTACGCCACAAAGCTCCCGTGTTGATCGTCGTCGCCAACAATGGTGCCTGGGCGATTGAGGTACGCGATCAGCAAGAGACCCATGGCAGAGTCGTCGGCACAAAATTACAGTTTGCCGATCATGCGGCGATGGCACGTGCCTTTGGGATGCATGCAGAACGTGTCGAAAAGGTTGAACAGTTGGACGCTGCTATTGCGCGTGCGATGGCAGCTCTGGCCCATGGACCGGCCTTGCTCGATGTATTAGTCACACCCGAGGCGGTTTCCTCGGATGCAAAGTCGGGCTTGGCGTGGGTGCCCGATTTGCAGGCCCTCGCGGCCTGGGACACTGCGGAGCAAGCATGGCGCCAATCCGCCTAGGGATTTCGCCTACGCGAACTCATCGACACCAACACAAATTTATACAAACGCTTCTACTCAGACGCTAAAGGAGAAAATCGATGGCGGATTGTTCAGACTGTAGGCACGCCTTCTTGGCATCACAGCGCGGCAATGATCCAGAGTCCGCGACGCGACGTAAGTTACTGCAACTGTCGGCCGGTCTGGCGGCGGGTATCACCGCGCTGAGTCCCGATTGCGCGTTCGCGCGCCCTGCTTCCGGTGATCGCCTCGTGCTTGAAGACGCCGAGGGCATGCCGACGCCTTTGCGAGTGCAGGATATTCCGCTAGCGGGAAAACCAGTATTGGCGTTTCCTTTCACACCGACTACTAAAACCGTCAAGGACGATTCTCGACTGAACAAGATCGTGCTGATGCGCTT
>JANLRI010000502.1:0-30251 GCA_031361565.1 Betaproteobacteria bacterium
TTTTGGCGAATTCTTTGATGGTCTTTGTGCGGATTATCTCCCCGCTGCTGCTTATCCATGAATACATTTGTATATGATAACAGAATGGAGGCATTAGAGGCAAGCCTAATAGCTTGGGCAAGAACTGTCTACCAACTTGGCCCAGGCATCGATACCGCCTGTCAGGTTGATGACGTCGTCGAAACCATTCCTCTCCAGGAATAGCCCAACTTGTAGACTGCGCACACCATGGTGGCAGACACAGACCACGGTCTGATCACGATTAAGTTCTTCAAAACGTGCTGTGACTTCACCCATCGGGATATGGGTTGTGTTCGGCAAACTGACAATCTCAAGCTCCCATGGCTCGCGCACGTCCAGCAATTGCAGCTTGCAATCGCTCGTTGATTTCTTGATAGCTTGAGCGAGTTGAGGGGCGGAAAAGTGCTGCATATTCAAAACGCAAACGAGCGCGCTTTGGGAAAGTTTTGTAGTGGTTTGGCCGAGGTTTCAAACAATACCGGACCAGAAAGCTGCTTTTGGGTGCTTAGGGTCAATAGTTTCGCGTTCACAATCGGGAACTGGCCCTGGAAAACGAACACTCTTCCAGCGGGGGTGAGGCGGGCTTCCAGGCTAGGTGGAAGCACCGAAAGTCCACCGCAAAAGACAATCGCATCGAAACGCTCAAAGCTGTTCGCCAAAGGCTGGTCGAGCTCCTCGTCGTCATCTAAGGTCTTGGCGGGGGCCGCCTTAAACCAATCTGCGCCATCGCCCATTTGAAGGTTGACATTTGAGAGGCCATTAGCCTTGAGGTTGCCATCCGCAAATTTACAAATATCGGCATTGATCTCGATGGCGGTGACTCGACGCGCACGGTGCGCGATCAGGGCGGTCATATAGCCTGAACCTGCGCCAATCAACAGGACCGTTTCATGCCGTTTCAAAGCGAGCGCTTGCAATATCCGGCCTTCGACTTTCGGGGCAAGCATCGTTTCGCCGGTCGGCTTACCCGCAATGGCAATCGGAACTTCAAGATCGCTGAACGCGAGATTACGATATTCAGGACTTACGAACTCTTCGCGTCGAGTGGCCAGAAGCAAGTCGAGGACGTCTTGATCCAAGACATCCCAGGGGCGAATCTGTTGTTCGACCATGTTAAAGCGGGCGTGTTCGAAATCCATCGTTACTTTTCTTTCCAGGCAAATTGAGCTCAACCCGCTATTTTACCAAGTGCGGGTGTTTCGGTGCCATTGAGCGCTTCGGGCGCTGGATTTGAGAAATTTGCGGGGCGGACGAGATCCTCGTGAGAGGGGGGCACCACCAGGTCATAGCGCGATCTCTTCAAGACTTTGTGGCTCAAGCTGTCCAGAAGAGCATAGATGACGGGCACCACAATGAGTGTGAGTAAGGTCGAGGCTATGACGCCTCCGATCACCGCATGCGCTAGCGGGGCTCTTTGCTCGGAGCCTTCTCCAAGGCCGAGGGCCAGAGGCAACATTCCAAACACCATCGCGAGTGTCGTCATCAGAATCGGACGAAGACGAATTTTGGCGGCTTCAAGGAGGGCGGCCGTGCGCTCCATGCCTTTTAAGCGAGCCTGATTGGCGAAGTCGATCAATAGAATCGCATTCTTAGTGACCAGGCCCATCAACATGATGAAACCGATCATCGAAAACATATTGAGCGTTGAGCGCCATAAAATCAGGGCCAACACGACACCAATAAGCGATAAAGGCAGGGACACCATAATCGCCACCGGCTGAATGAAGCTGCCAAATTGCGAGGCAAGAATCATATAGATGAAGATGATCGCCAGTGCCAACGCTTGAATGGCAAAACCAAAGCTCTCGGCCATGTCCTTATTGGCTCCGCCAGTATCGAGGCGATATCCGGGTGGGACTTCGATTTTGGCA
This sequence comes from Betaproteobacteria bacterium, assembly GCA_031361565.1. GTDB lineage: Bacteria > Pseudomonadota > Gammaproteobacteria > Burkholderiales > Burkholderiaceae_E > JAPOKJ01. Next base: position 1,893 of record JANLRI010000502.1, read on the forward strand.
AGCTCCAATTTGAGCAGATCGCCTGCGGTACCGGCCGCAATGCCGTCGGTATTGGCAGCGATCACAATTTGCCGGGTTAAATCTTTTCGGTTAATTTGGGTGGGGCCTAAGGCGCGTTGGAAGTCAGCAATCTGTCGCAGCGGAATCATCTTGGGACTACCATCAGCATCGACTTGGTTGGATGTGACACGCATTCTTTCGAGGTCGCCCACATTGTTGCGCTCGCTACGCGGTAGGCGCACCTTAACGTCGTAGTTTTCGTCATCGGCGGCGCGCCAGGTGCTCGCTGATTCACCGGCGAGCAGGGGGCGTAAGGCGGCACTAATTTGGGCCACACCAATACCAAGATCCGATGCCAGGGCGCGGTTGATCTCCACCGAATAAATGGGTTTGGCGGGCTTGGACGAGCTATCCACGTCTACCACCCCAGGAATCGATTCAACTGCTTTTTGAACTTGAGTGGCGATCTTTTCGAGCTGAACCGGGTCTTGTCCGAGGATACTAATCTGGATTGGCTTGCCTGAGCCCACAACGTTGAGGGTCCCCAGATCGGTAATGGTGATGCCGGGAATCGTGGCTAAGCGCTCGCGCACCGGACGACGCATTTGTTGCACAGAGAGTTTTCGCTCTGCACGAGGAATCATCTTGGCAAAAAGCGTGGCGTAGTTTTTACCTAAGGCCACACCGGTATTGACGGTGCCATAGGTCAGAGTGACGCCCTCAAACTCGCGCATGGCCTTTTCGACTTGCTGAAGTTTTTGCTGCGTTAATTCTAACGAGGAGCCGACCGGTGTGTAGAAAGCAACATAGAACTCGTTGTTATCGCCTTGAGGCACAAACTCTGTGCCCACTTGTTTTACCAAAACCACCGCTCCGGCCAAACTCAGCACGGCAATGACTAAGGTCAGAGTGCGGTTGCCGAGGCCCCAGGCCAGCAATCGCACATAGCCATTTTCCAATGACTCCATCAAACCCTGGAACTTTCTTAGACCCCAGGCAACGGGGCCGCGTCCGCGTGCACCCTGGGCGTCGGGATCCTTCCACACCGAGGAAAGCATCGGGTCGAGCGTAAATGAGATCAGCATCGACAGCATGACTGCAAAGGCTACCGTGACGCCGAACTGCTTGAAGAAGCGGCCAATAATGCCGCCCATAAAACCAATCGGCAAGAACACTGCAACAATCGTGAACGTGGTCGCCGCGACCGCGAGACCAATCTCCTGGGTGCCATCAAAGGAGGCTTGCTTGTGGTCTTTACCCATGGCCTGATGGCGCACGATGTTCTCGCGAACCACAATCGCGTCATCGATCAAAAGACCCACGCAAATAGAGAGCGCGAGCAAGGTAATGACATTGATAGTAAAGCCCATCAAGAACATCACCAAGAAGGTGCCGATCAAAGAAATTGGTAGGGTGAGGCCGGTGATGACCGTCGAGCGCCAGGACGATAAAAACAAGAAGACAATGAGGATCGTAAGGATGGCGCCTTCAATAATATTGCGTTGAACACTCTTTACCGAATTACGAATCGAGGTCGAAGAGTCGCGTACCACAACCAGCTTGACGTCCTCAGGCAATTGCTTGGCAAGATCGAGCGTGAGTTTGCGAATTCCGTCCACCACCTGAATGGTGTTCTCGCCTTGAGACTTGACAATGTCGAGCGAAATCGCGCGCTTGCCGTCGATCAGGGCAACGTTCTCCTCTTCTTCCTGTCCATCGAGGACCGTAGCCACTTGGCCCAGATAGACGGGTTGATTGCCCCGTCGAGTGACGATGATACGCTCGAAATCTGCTGCGTTTTTGAGGCGTGCCTTGATCTGTACGACTTGCTCGCGATCTTTCGAGATCAGGGTGCCCGCAGGCAGCTCCTGGTTTTCATTGCGCAAGGCTGTGATGACCTGATCAACTCCCACCTTCAGCGCCTCCATCTCGCTCGGCTTGAGTTGAATTTGTATCTCCCGCTTGAGCCCTCCCACCAAGTTGACTCGCCCAACGCCTCGCGCGTTTTCCATGCGGCGCTTGACGACCTGATCCGCTAAGGTGGTGAGCTCTCGCGTACTGCGCTTGTCCGACTGGATGGCCACCGAAACAATGGCGTTATCGTCCGGGTTAATGCGGGTTACAAGAGGTTCCTTCACCTCTTTCTTAAATACTGGTTTTACCAAGGCGATTTTCTCGCGCACATCCTGTGCCGCCTTGGCCGGGTCGATCGTGAGATCGAACTGCACGATCACGACGGACTGGCCTTCGTAAGAGCGCGAACGCAACTCTGAGACGCCGCTGATGGTGTTGACTTGCTCTTCGATTTTTCGGCTGACGTCTGATTCCACCACCTCAGGTGATGCCCCAGGGTACTCAGTGGAAATCACCACCACCGGAAAGGTAACGTCCGGGAATTGTTCAATCGGGAGCCGGTTGTAGGAAAAAAGGCCCAACACCACAAAGGCCAACATCATCATGGTGGCAAACACCGGATGCTGGATCGAGACTCTAGTGAACCACATGTGCTGAGCCTTTGAGCGTTACTTGAGTTTGACGGTGATGCCGGGACGCAAGGTACCGAGATTGACACCGACGATTTGCTCGCCTGCTTTCAATCCGGAAGTCACTTCAATCACACCTTCGCTGCCGTTACTGGCTTGCCCATTTTCATCTCGCGCGCCAAGCTTGATATCGCGCTCGGCAAGCTTGTCGCTCTCTATGAGGTACACAAAGTTGCGACCCGCCGCTTCGCGTAGGGCATTGATCGGCACCACCAGAACATTGCTTCGTTTGTCGAGCGCGAGAACACCCTGCGCAAACAATCCTGCCCGCACCCGTGAGTCCTTGTTTTCAATCGCGATATAGATAGGGACAGAGCGAGTGCCCGCCTGTGTGCTGGGGCTAATGCGCACCACTTGACCGTTGAAAGTTTTGTCGATTCCTTCAATATTCAAGTTGATATTCTGACCGATGCGTACCGAGCCGATATCGTTGGACGGAATGGCGGCTTCTAATTCGACTCGGCTCAAGTCTACGATTGAGAGAATTCGGCTGTCGGGGGATATTTTCTCACCAGGTTGCGCAAAGCGTTCCGCGATGATGCCATTCATGGGGGCGAAAACACGGGTGTCATTCAGCGCCTTTTTGGCCTGGGCCATCTGGGCTTTTGAAGCGTCCAGATTGGCGACGGCGACGTCATAGCTTGATTTGGCGGCATCGAACGCGCTTTGCGAGATGAAGTTTTTCTCGAGTAATTGACGGTTGTTTTCGAGGGTACGTTTGGCCTGGTCGAGCTGTGCTTCAGAGCCGCGCAATTGAGCCTCGCGCTCTTTAATGCGCAGGTCAAAATCCATGGTGTCAATTTTGGCGAGTAGTTGACCAGTCTTGACGGCGCTTCCCTCGCGCACGAGAAGTTCCGTCAACTCGCCCGCCACTTTTGACTTCACAAGTGTTTGATTCGTGGCCCGCAAAGTGCCCGTGATCGGTACCTGCCGCGACAGGTCTCCGGGCGTCATCTTGAACAACTCTTGCGCGGACAGCTCCATGACCGTTGGCACCACCGCTTTGGCAGGCCCGCTGCCCGGTTTGCTGCTAGGCCCCGGGTCTGATGGGGAAAATTTGCTTTTGATCATCCCCCCCGCGCCCAATACTGCAACGATGACGAGACTGATCATGCTCAGGTTTTTTTTGTTCAACGCTAACTCAAATGTAATTCAGGTTCGATGCGGGTGCAAAGTAGGCGACGAGGCGTTTGACTTCAGCGTACGGCTGCTGGTGGCCCCTGGCGCAAGGAAAGTCGCGCCAAGGTGCTATCCGAAGCAAAGGCTCGATACATGTTTTCCCGGTGAGCGCGAATTAACTGCTCTGGATCTGTCGCATGACTATGGGGTTGGCAGACGCTAATCGAGTGCTGCCAGATTGACTGAATGACGAGCGGGGCCATGACCAGGTGACAAGCGCTTTCGACATCCAACTCGCGAAACTCTCCAGTGTTGATACCCGACTGAATGATCTGGCCAAGTAAGGCATGGCTGGGTTCGATCACCTCGGTTTGGAAAAACATCGCCATCTCGGGGAAATTGCCAGACTCGGCAATGACGACCTTACAGATCCCCGAGCTTTTGGTACTTCCAAACTTCGTCCACCAATCGCGAAAAAATAAATTCAAACCTTCAGTGGCCGTCAGGTTTGAACTCGACAGCCCGTCGGCGAACTCCTTGATGATGGGTACGATGGTTTCTCGAACTACGGCCTTAAACATCTCTTCTTTACTCGGGAAGTAAAGGTAAAGTGTGCCTTTACTGACTCCAGATCGAACGGCGATTTCATCCAGTTTGGTGGCCGCGAAGCCCTTTTCAACGAACAAATCCAGTGCCGCGGAAATGATTTCAGCGGGTCTTGCTTCTTTGCGTCGCTCCCAACGTGGGTTTATCGCGGCTTTGGAGTGAATCAGATCTGGGACTTTGATCGTAGACGTGGGTAGGTTCATAGGTTACTGACCGATAGGTCACTTACTATAGCGGAGTGGCGCGGATTGTACAAGCACTTGAAGCAGTTGGGCCGCATCGATGGGTTTCGAAAACCACAGGAAGTCCGGGTCCAGTTTCGTGGAGGGTATTTCTTCTCTGTTTCTACCGCTCATGAGAATTCTCATGGCGTCGGGCTGGGCAAGCTGGGCAATTCTTAGAAGTTCGAGGCCATTTTTGGTGGTGGCGAGGTCGAAATCACAGATCACCACGTCGTAATTGGCCGCGCTGGTCAGCAAAACCTGCGCGGATTGCGCCTTGCTTTCCGCAGTAACTCTTGCTCCCCAGGCGACAAGCAAGTGCTTCAGTGAGGAAAGAACCGAATCATCGTCATCGATGACCAAAATGTTAAGCGCTTTCAGTGGAGTGCCCAAGCGATCTGCGGCAACTCGCTGCGCCGCCTGTCCCGCAGGCTCACTCGGCACCAGGATCTGAAACGCCGATCCTTCGCCAACCTTGCTGTCGACGAGCACAGTTGCCCTGAGCCGATCGCAAATCGCTTTGACGATGAATAGCCCAAGCCCGTAAGACTCGTAGCGAAGGTCCTTCGCCTGATTGCTTTCGGCGCCCGTAAGCACGGGACTTATAAGCTCCCTACCTTCCTGAAACAATTGCCGCATTTGCTCCTTGGAAATACCACGACCGCTATCGATCACCACAACACTGACCTTGGCGCCACGTCGCCGCACGCCGATCAGCACCCGGCCTTGGTCGGTGTAACGAAGCGCGTTCGAGAGCAGATTGCGAATGGCTCGCTCAAGCAACAGTGCGTCGCTCAGCACCCACACCGTGGTCTTGACGGTTTTTAAACTGAGGCCTTTGGCGCGAGCGTGCTCTCGGTACTCCAAGCCGAGCCGCTCAAGCATGGGGCCGAGAGCAAGGGGTTCAAGCTTTAAGGCGCCTTCTGAAATATTGGCGCGCCTCAAATCAAGAAAAGAGCTCAACATATTCGACATGCTGGCCAAGGCCAGCCTCATGCGGGCACTAATGGCTTGTTGTTCGGGGGTGAGATTAAACCGCCGCAGGAGTTCGAGATTGAGCGCCACCGCTTGCAGAGGTTGCCGTAAGTCGTGGTTGGCGGCTGCGAAAATGCGATCTCGCTCCATGGCCAAGACTTGAATTTCGCGACGATGCTGATCGGACTCTGCCAACGCGTCTTGCAACTTTTGATCCTTCGCCAAAAGGGCACGCGCGACCGCAAAGCTCATGATGATGCAAATCCCTGCGGTTTGGCAGAAAGCAAGTACTCCAAACCATTCCATCGGTGCAATGCCGAGGTAATAAAGTACGTAAGCGACACCGGAAACAACATACACGGCGATCGCTAAACAGTAAGTCTTCGCATAGGGTGCGCCATGCTGGTTGGCAAAGAAAGCAACGATCAGACAAAGCATTGAGCCCGACAGAAGTATGGGCAGGGTCATTTGCGCGCCCAGCCGGAGGTCTACAAAGAGTAGGGCAACAATGCTGAGAAGGCCAATCCAGCCAGCGATTCTCAATACTTTGTCAGCCCAGGGAACGTACTTGCCCAAGGCTAAGAAAACTCTTTCGTGCCAGCACAATAAAAAAAATAGGGTGCCATAGGAAAGTTGACCGAACCAGCGGAAAGTCCAGCCTGAGACCTTTGGAAAAATCTCAGGGGCGAGGCCGATTAACCAAGAGGAAGCCAGCAAGTCCGCTACAACTAGCCCGATGAAGAGCGGATCTCCACCGGCATGCTCCATGCGCCGCAGCAAGGAGATGAACAACATTAATGCGAGCGGCACGGCATAGGCCACAATCACCCAAAAATGTTGTCGAAAACTGTCGGCTCGGAAAGCGTGCTCGCTTTGAATTTCCAAGAGATACTTGATGGGGGCCGCGGTTTCCGTGCGAAGAAGGAATTGAACTTGTTCATCGCCAGCGAGGCTGAGCTCGAAGCTAGGGCTGCGGTCGCGCTCAAAACTCTCCTTGGCAAGTTCATGACGCCCGAGTACTCGCGCCCATTGTCCTTTTGTGAAGCGGTACAACTCAAACACTTCTAGTGTTGTTTGCCGGGTGCTGAGCATCAACGCCTCGTTTTGACCCGTCGAGTTATGGATCGCGAACGTGGCCCAAACGGGTTCAGCGTGTCGGCCAAAGTCGTCATCAGCGTTGAGCATCGGGTAGCCCTTACCCGCGCTAAGTAGCTCAAAGGCATGCGCCGGGTTGCGTGCCTGGCCTGCGAGGTAGACACGGATACCGCTCCACAGTGCTTTAGGCTGCGGCTTTGAGGCGTCTAGGCTAATGGCTGGCGCAAGAGGCGCCTCTTCTCGTGCAGGCGTGCGAGCAAGCACCTCGTTGGCGGCTAAGGCACTAAGGCAAAGCATGAGCAGTAGTGCCCAACTGTGCCTGCGCCAAGCTGTGAAAGGGTACAAGACTCCCTTAGCCCACCAAGCCAGCTTTTTGTTGCTCAAAGAAGAGGCGTGCGGCCTCGGTGCGATTGCGCACATGAATGCGTTCCAGGATTTCCCGGACATGGGATTTAACGGTATTGATGGCAATGCTATGGCGCTCAGCAATTTCAAGATTCGAGTAACCCGCCGCCAGGTCTTGCCAGATAGCGATTTGCTTGGAGGTAAGCTCAGACGCGACCCTGGTTTTGGGGTCGTGATCGTCAAAGGATGAGAGATTCGGCCAGTTCTCTTCGAGCGCCTGGTAGAGGGACTTTACATCATCACTCTTGGCCACAAAAGCTTTGGCTCCTTGCGCCAAGCAATGTTGGATGAGAACTGGATGTGAGAGCCCCGAGAACACAATCTTGGGCACCAGGGGCCAGGCAGCTTCAAGGGATTCAAAGGTTCCAATGCCTTTAGAGTCCGGTAAAGATAAGTCGAGAACGATGAGATCAAAATCTCTTCCCTTGCTTTGTAGGGCCAGCGCACTTTTTAAGCTGTGCGCGACCTCGACGACGGCCAAGGCGTATTTAGAGCGAATCACGGCCGCGACCGACTCTGCAACCATGGGATGGTCGTCAAGAACGAGGGCTTTGCGATTGGACATCATGCGCTAGCTAAGGGGGCGGTCACAAGAGAGAGTGGGAGAAACGTAACTTGGCCTGGAATTATGAGGCAAAAGCAACGCATCAGTCTCATCCTGAAGGGTGAAGGATTTGGCGGAATAGGGGCCGCAAGCGTGGGACAATTCGGGACGGTCGCATTTATCGGATCTGAATAGTGATTTTAGGACGCTTCTTGTGTGGCATTTAGGTGCTGTGTTTTTCTAGGTATTTCAATGATTGAGTTTCTTTCGAGCCTGCCCATATTGGTTAAAGCTGTGATTTTGGGGGTTGTGGAGGGTCTGACCGAGTTTTTGCCTATCTCTAGTACCGGGCATTTAATTCTCGCCGGAAGTCTCTTGGGTTGGCATGACGAAAAGGCCAAAGTGTTTGAAATTGTGATTCAAACGGGGGCCATGTTTGCGGTCATTTGGTATTTTCGCCTTAAAATTTTGAAGGTGATTACGGGTCTGTTTAGCGATCCTGCCAGCCAACGTTTTGCTTTAAATGTACTGATCGCTTTCCTGCCCGCCGCCATACTTGGCCTGGCTTTCGGCAAATATGTGAAAGCGTTTTTGTTCAAACCGGTGCCGGTCGCTGTTGCCTTTATTGTCGGCGGCTTGATCATTCTTTGGGTAGAAACACGCCCCGAGGCCAAACGCGTGGCTCGCATACAGAACATGGAGGATATGACACCTCTAGATGCGCTCAAACTTGGTCTCGCGCAGGCCCTGGCGCTTATTCCGGGTACGAGTCGCTCTGGTGCAACCATCATTGGCGGCATGCTTTTTGGTTTGTCCCGAAAAGCCGCCACTGAGTTCTCATTTTTCTTGGCAATCCCGACCCTTGTTGGCGCCGGGGCTTACGATACGTATAAAAATCGCGCTCTGTTGTCGCTAGCGGATTGGCCGATATTTGCGGTCGGCACGATGATCTCTTTTGTGAGTGCGCTGGTTTGCGTACACTGGCTGATTCGCTATGTTGCGACTCGCAACTTTATGCCGTTCGCCTGGTACCGAATTGTTTTCGGCGTGGTGGTGTTGTTGACCGCCTACTCAGGCTTGGTGAGCTGGGCGCTCTAAACAAGCTCAGACTCTCTCGAAGATGAGGTCTCGGACTTCATGACCGAGCTTGATGCCCCGGTTTTCGAACTTGGAGAGCGTTCGGTATGAAGGTTTTTCCGCGTAGCTTGAAAAGCGGTTCTTGAGAAGTGGTTCATTGCTAAGCACTTCCAGCATTTGCTCTGCGTAGGGCACCCAGTCGGTGGCCAGATGGAGGTAACCGCCGAGGCGAAGACGGCTCGCGATGAGCTTGACAAAAGGGGCCTGAATCAAGCGGCGCTTGTGATGCCTTACCTTATGCCAGGGGTCGGGGAAAAAAACATGCGCGCCATCTAAGAAATCAGGGCCCAACATATCCCTCACGACCTCGAAGGCATCATACTGGATCACCTTGAGATTGCCGATCTTGCCGAGATCAATACGCTTGAGTAAAGCGCCGACTCCTGCCGGGTAAACCTCGCAGGCGACGAAGTTTGTCGCGGGCAGGTGGGCTGCAATCAGAGCCGTCGCTTCTCCCATGCCGGTGCCAATTTCCAGCACCAAAGGGGCCGCACTATGTTCGAAAAAAAGCCGGAGGTCGGTGGGCTTCGGCTCAAACTTCAAGCCAAGCTGGGGCATAAGGTCCAGGCTAGCTTGTTTTTGAGCAGGGGACAAGCGGCCTTGGCGGCCGGCGAAACTACGAATATGATCTGGGTGAGCCATCCCTTAATTCTACGAGATGATCACTCATTCACGATTCTTTGCAGGTATAGTGACTGAATTAATCACCCAGAGCGGGTGTAGTTCAATGGTAGAACGCCAGCTTCCCAAGCTTGATACGCGAGTTCGATTCTCGTCACCCGCTCCAACGTCCTAGCGTAGTGAGTCACCGCGCTGGCGCCTTCTGTGGGAGACCCTATCATTTTTTGTGATAGGAGCTGACTTTCTCAACCTCGTTCTTCGAGCCCAGGAAAACCGCGACCCGCTCATGGAGCTTGGCCGGTTGTATATCCAAGATTCTCTCCATCCCATTGGTCGAGGCACCGCCTGCCTGTTCGACCAAGAAACTCATGGGATTGGCCTCGTACATTAGGCGTAGTTTGCCCGGCTTGTCCGCCTCACGGCTATCTCTGGGGTACATAAAAACGCCACCGCGCGTCATGATGCGGTGCACATCCGCTACCATGGAGGCGACCCAACGCATATTGAAATCTTTGCCTCGTGGGCCAGTTTTTCCGGCCTGGAGTTCCTGAACATACTTTTGCACTGGCGCTTCCCAATGACGCGCATTGGAGGCGTTAATGGCGTACTCCTTGGTGTCCTCCGGAATCATCATACCGTCCTTGGTGAGCCACCAGCTTCCGGTTTCACGGTCCAAGGTAAAGCAGGCCACTCCCGCGCCCACCGTCAGCACTAAGACAGTTGAGGGGCCATATACTGCATAGCCCGCCGCCACTTGCGTTTTACCCGCTTGCAAGAACGACTCGTGGCTGCCCACCACAGAGTCTTCGGAGGCACGCAGCACGGAGAAAATAGTACCGATGCTGACATTGACGTCAATGTTTGAAGAGCCATCGAGCGGATCGAAAAGCAGCAGGTAGCCGCCCTTGGGATAATGATGCGGGATGGGAAACGGGTCATCCATTTCCTCAGAGGCCATAGCAGCCAAGTTACCGCCCCATAAATTGGCTTCAAGCAAAACGTCGTTCGCAATCACATCGAGCTTTTTTTGGCTCTCACCTTGAACGTTCTCGGTGCCGGCCTCGCCTAAAACGCCTGCAAGATCGCCTTTGCCCACGGCATAGCTGATGCGTTTGCAGGCCCGTGCCACGACTTCCAGAAGCAAACGAAGATCAGGGGGGACGGTTCCAGCGGCACGCTCTTTTTCAACGAGGTACTGGGTCAGACTAATTTTGTGGACGCTCAAAGCATGCTCCAAAGTGGGTAATTAATTTCTTGTTGGCGATCAAGTGTGGGCGGCTCTTAGGCCGCGAGGGCTTTAGTAATCACTTCCCGAACATCGCCCGAGAGTTTGTCCTGATCAGCGAGTCTTTCCAGACTTTGCCGCATTTGGGCTCGCAAGTGCGGTGCGAACTTCTTCCAGCGATCCAAAGCTCGCGCCAGGCGAGCTGCAATCTGGGGGTTAGACTGGTCAAGTTCCCACACCATGCGCTCCCAGAATCGGTACCCTGAACCATCAGCACGGTGGAATTCTGCCGGATTCGACTGACAAAAGCTGTGAACCACGGCACGGGCGCGGTTTGGGTTTTTGAGAGAAAAGTCAGGTCTTTGCATCAATACGAGTACGGTATCGAGAACCGTCTTGTGATCAGGGCCCGAAGTTACCTGGGAGGTGGCTTGGGCACTAAACCACTTGTCCATCACAAGTGCTTCATCAAGGAATTCGGCCTCAAAGGCCGCGAGCAACTTCGAGCGCGCCTCACCCGCGTGGTGAATCACGGCGCTAAGCGCTCCCCAACGCTCAGTCATATTGTCGGCCTCGCTGAATTGACGCTCCGCGACCTGACTCGGGCTCATCGCGTGATGATCGGGAAAATTAAGCGCAGCTTCTCCTAGCTGGGCTAAATAGCTCAAGCAAATATTTCTCAAGGCCCGCCGTCCGACCTCAACAGGGTTGGCTTGGTAGGGCTGCTTTGTAGAGCAAGCCTGATAGGTTTTCAAGAGCTGCGCCCATAAACTTAGCGCCAGGCTTTGGTGTACTCGGTTACGGGCTTGGCGTAGCACGGTCGGGTCGAGCGCATCGATCTGCTCGCCAATAAAGCCCTCCGACGGCAGGGTTAAAAGCGTAGCGAGATAGGCTCGGTCTAAGCAGGGCTCCGCAAGGGCTATTTGCAAGGCCCCGCTTAGGGCGAGACAGGTCGATTGAGAGCGACTTGCAGCGTCCGCGTCTGACAAGGTCTGCGTGGGTTGTAAGAGAGCGTACTCAGCCTGAACTGCAAGAATGGCCAATTGCTGTATGGCGTCCCATCGATTAAAGGGGTCGGTATCGTGCTTGGCCAAGAAACTGAGACTAAGCGTATCGATTTCTTGACGCAGTAAAACAGGCGCGGAAAAGTTTCTCAAAACCGACAGTGCGACCGGTTTTGATCGCACGGCAAAGGTGGTTGTCGCTTGATGATCGCCCAGTGAATACAGTGTGTTTTCTGCAAGCAAATCTTTTCCATTCGAATCCAAAGCACCCAGTGCGATGGGAATCATCAGGGGTAAACCAGGGGGTTTTCCTGAGGGGAGTTCTTGCGTAAAATGTACTTCAAGCGTGCCAGTACCGGTATTTTCTGTAGGCTCGAGGTAACGCCAGGAGACATTTAATATCGGCGTCCCGATCTGTGAGTACCAGCGCTTGAACACAGCGAGGTCGTAAGTGTTGGCGTCGGCCATCGCTGCTACGAAATCATCGCAGGTGACGGCTTGGCCATCGTGGCGAGCAAAGTAAAGATCCATCCCCTTGCGAAACCCATCCTGTCCCAGCAAAGTCTGTAGCATACGGATCACTTCAGCGCCTTTTTCATAGACGGTGACCGTATAAAAATTGTTGATCTCTGAATACTCGTCCGGACGGATCGGATGCGCCATCGGTCCAGCATCTTCGGTAAATTGACTGGCCCTTAAGACGCGAACGTCGTCGATTCGCTTGACTGCCCGAGCACTTTTTGCGAGCGTAGGGTTCGCGGCTTGATCTGCCAGTAAGTCGGCAGTAAATTCTTGATCGCGAAACACGGTCAAGCCCTCTTTAAGAGTAAGCTGAAACCAGTCTCGGCAAGTTACACGATTGCCAGTCCAATTGTGAAAGTATTCATGGCCAACCACCGCTTCAACACCTTCGAAGTCGGCATCTGTCGCAATTCTTGGGTTCGCGAAGACGTACTTTGTGTTGAAGATGTTGAGGCCTTTATTTTCCATCGCTCCCATGTTGAAATCCGCGCTGGCGACAATCATGAAGCGTTCAAGGTCGAGCTCAAGGCCAAAGCGCCGCTCGTCCCAGCGGATCGCGTTGATGAGTGAGTCCATCGCATGTTGGGTTTTGCTCTCATTACCTGGCTCAACCCAGACCTGTAATAGAGCAGGCGCACCCGACGCTTTTACGATTGTCTGCTCCGTGACGACAAATCGTCCGGCCACCAAGGCAAATAAGTAACTTGGTTTCGGGAAGGGGTCATCCCATTGAGCCCAGTGCCATCCAGGGCGGCCCGCAAGATCCCCCTGATCGAGTAGATTGCCATTGGAGAGTAAAACCGGGTATTCCTGCTTGGGCGCTTCGAGATAAACCTTGAAGCGGCTCATGACATCCGGGCGATCTGCGAAATAGGTGATTCGACGGAAACCCTCCGCCTCACATTGCGTAAAGAAATTGCCATTCGAAAGATAAAGCCCAGTAAACGCGAAGTTGCTGGCCGGATCAATTTCGCATACGGTTTCCAGCTTAGCTTGTGGTGGAAAATTATCAATCACGAGAAATTGCTCGTCGACGCGGTACTCAGATTGATCAAGCGTACGACCGTCGATTTTGATACTTTTTAAGGCGAGTTGCTCGCCATGTAAGGCGATGGCGCCGTGCCCGTCGGACGAGCGCAGCTGAATAGTCAACAGCGCCTTCACCGTCGTGGCTTTGGCCTCAAGCGAGAACCATAGCTGGGTGCTAAGAATGTCGAAGGCTGGCGGCGTATACTCGGCCCGTCTTACCACATGTTGTATTAGATTCAGCCCTTGATTGTGCATATTGCTCATCTGATTATGATTCGTCTGATGTCGTTGAAATTGCCAAAAACTATTTCTGGTCGTATCCGTTTTCTGCCTGGCCTCATGATGCTCCTGGCTTTCACGTTGGTGGGCTGTGCTAGCTCTTTTAAAGCGGAAACGACTGTTTTCCACCAGTGGCCGAATCATACTTCGTCGCCGCTTTGGACACCGGTCGAGACGCTTTGGCAGCTTTACGCGTCCTTGTTCGAGCCCTTCTTGAGGGCTTTCCCGGTCCGTCAGGCGTGACTCGGGAGGTAATCTTGCCGATTTCCCGTTAAACTCTGCGCAAATTCAGATCTAATCCCAGAGATTTTTAATTCTTCGTTGTCAGTCTTAGGTTTTCCTTTCATATGGCGAAATTAGGCGTAGAAGGCCTCCCGCAACCTCTAGAAACTTTGGCGGAAGGAGGGGTCTATGGCATCGCCGCCGATCAGCCTTCGATACGCATTCCTCTCATGGCACGCACAGTCGCGGCGACCGTCTCCAATGGGCAGAGGGTGGTGGTTTTTTCGTCGGTTGAAAGTACCGCCTACTTTAAGCGTTCGCGACTGGTAGGTTGCAATTTGGCCGCCCTCGCCAGACTTGGGCAGCTTCACTTCGTTCGACAACGTCAGGACTCAGATGAGGGTTCCAGCTCGGCCTTAAAGCGAATGTTGTCCGAGCTACGCTATTTCAAATTGCCCGAACGCAGTTTTTTGTTGGTCGATCTGGCTGACGAACTATTGCAATGCCTCGATTTAGTGCAATTAGGTGTCGCCGTAAAAATGTTGAATGCCTGGGCTGAATCGGGCAAACATTCCGTTCTCCTGGTTTTTTCCTTAAGCGGCCTCGGCCCGAAGGCCTTCGCCAACCTAAAAACTTGTAGCGAAACCTTTGCGGGCTTTGCGGTCATTCGCAGTGCCGAGGACGACACCGTGCTAACCATTCGGCACTGGTTTGGGCTCAAAGGCCCAGCCTCGCGCGGTTCATATGGGCTCACGGTCAGCGAGGAGGGCCTTGTGCTGGCCAGTGCCACCACTAATGGGCGACTGTCTGTGGATCAAGGTCGTGAAGAGCATATCGTCACCCGCCGAGCGTTTGAAGATTTTGGTATGCACGCTTCTCAGTGGAAAGTGGTAGATAGTGCACTGGACGCGTTAGAAATACTCCGACATAACCTCGCTGGTACGGTGGTGTTGCACTTCGACGATCATAGCGAATTGCGCGAGCTGGCTCAGGCCGTTGCAGCGATGCGCGCCCTGGGTCGTGCGCAAATTCGGATTGTCATTCGAGAATGCCGGTCAAGACTGCGCACCGCACAAATGGTCGCCCTGTTTCGATTGGGGGTCAGCATCATCATTCCGCAAAGCTTGAGTGGCACCGCTGGCCGGTTGATGGCCGAGTCATTGGCGGGTTCTCTGGTGACAAGAAACTTCGAAACCGACGTTAAAAAAGCCCTGGCCGATTCCCGGGTTGATTTCCGGCCGGGTCCGCTCGCTCCGGATGAGTTCAAAAACGCTGTCGAAATGCTGCTTAAAGCAGCCTCGGAGATGGATCTCCCCTGCACCTTGGTGGTGATGAATCCGCAAACTGCCCTGGCGTCCAATGCTGCCCTTTCCTCGATCAAGTTGGCGCTACGTGACGCCGTTTTCGCCGAGAGTGATGATGGCATTTGGGTGTTCCTGTTCGGATGTGCTCCCGAAAGCGCCCAAGTGGTGATGACACGTTTGTTAGGGGCACGTTTTGAGAACCTCTTGGTCGGATGGCGACGCTTGAGCGGTGCCCGAGAAATCTTGCCGACCTTGTCTCTGCTCGTGGGCGCCCACTCTGATTGAGTGTTGAGATTCGTACGTGGCTTTACCAACAATCTCACGAATTGTCACTTTTTTCGCTCTTGTCCCGTATTTTTATATTCCACTAGCCATGTAAAATGTCTAAAGCCGCCGTGTGGTCGTGTTTATTGGACTGACGGCTGGTCGCAGGATGGCGATTTGCTGTCTGTGCCTGCTCAAGTCATGAGGTCGATGCCATGGGTGCCCATACGTCACAGGAAACTGCCAAAATCGCAAGTGCGACAAAATATCTGTCTAAAAGATCACTTGGTTTTAAAATCGCCAAGACATTACTGGCGCTCGAGCACAGAGTACTTTTTGACGGGGCTGGTGCCACTTTGGCTGCAGACGCTTTGGCTGGATCGTCGGTTCCGCTCAATCAAGCTCCGGACATCGCTCATCCCCTAAGCGTGAGTCTTAACCAGATTTCGGCGATTAGCTTCGATCTTCCAAGTGGCGCTCCCTCCATTAGCGGCCATGCTGAGGCTCTAGTGCTGAGCGACCCCGATCAAACCTCCGGCCCCTATGTTCTGCAATTAACAACTCCGGTGGGCCACCTGAGTCTCGATCCAAGTGCGAGCTTGACGGTCGAGGGCAACCAGACCGGTTCGCTACGCGTCACCGGCGGCTTAAACGATATCAATCACGTCCTTTCGAGTTTGACTCTCTCGGGCGCGCCGAGACTTTCGGGGGCTTCACAACTCGTGGCTGAGCTTACGGATCCGGGGCTAGCGAAGGCCAGTGCGGTCATTGGCTTAGACCTTCTGCGCGTCAATAACACCCCGATTGCTAATGACGATAGTCGCGCCTTTTACCCGAGTAGCGGACCCCTCACGGGTAATGTTGTGACAGGTCTTGCCTCAGGTGATATCGCCGACTCAGATCCTGACGGAGATTCGTTCACTGTTGTCGGCGTCGCGAACAGTGGTGGCCTTACCCCTCTTGGTGGCGTTGGGGCCAACATTCAGGGCGCGTACGGCATCCTCGTAGTCAGCGAAGATGGTAGTTACGTGTACACCCCAGGTCCTGCCGCTTTTACGATTGTGGCGAATACGAATTTGTATGAAACCTTTAGCTACACGATTTGCGACAGCGCCGGAGCGATCGATTCGGCTAATCTTTCGATCACCATCTGCGGACCCAGCAGCGGGGCGGGCAATCGCCCTCCCGTCGCGCTTGCTGACGAGCGCTGTATTACCGAAGGCGGAACGATCCTTGACGGCCAAGCCGTGCGTGGCAATACCTTAGGAGATCGGACAGATACCGACGCTGATGGCGATAGTTTAGTCGTACAAGCAGTTGGTGCTGGTTTGATCAACGTCAACGGCAGTGGTCTGCTGGCCACTAACGTGGGACAGTCTGTGCTCGGCCAATATGGTAGTTTGACGCTGCAAGCCGACGGAAGCTATGCCTACACGTCCGACCCCCGATCCATTGTTTTACGCGCCGGTCAAACCGTGCAAGACACCTTCACCTATGCCATTGTCGATCCCTCGGGTGCAGGCTCCGTGGCCACAATTACGGTCTGCTTGGTGGGCCTCGACGGGCGCCTAATCGCGAATCCAGACTGGCGATCTCTTCGCGAACCCGAATTCACGACTGGGCCTTTTCAAGTCGTGGTGTGTGGTGATGTCGTGCTTGGAGGCCAGGCTTCCGAGCAAGCGGACATCGATCAGGATGGTGATCCGATCCGTGTCCAGGGTGTCGTTGCAGGCGTCAATACAGGTGTGCTGAACAGCATTGTGAATGGCCAGTTGCAAGGGGCAATTTTAGGTAGCTATGGCACCTTAGTTTTGTCGGCGGACGGCACCTATTGCTATACCCCCGATGCGCGCGCGCAATGCCTCGACCCTGGTGCCGATGTTGGCGACATATTCAGCTATACGATCAACGATGGTCGTGGCAATACGAGTACGACGACTTTAACCATCAATTTCATTGGCGAAAACCGGGCACCCGTCGCAAATCCGGATCAAAACTCGATCATGGCAAACGCCACTTTGCCGACGACGGGTAATGTCGTTGTTGGTGCTGGAAATCCTGGCGGGAGCAGTGGCGACCGTGCCGATACGGATCCCGACGCCTGTGATGTTATTCAAGTGTGCGCCACTAGTGTGACCCAGGGCTTACCTGGATCCGTAGTCGTTGACCAAGTCGGTCAGAGCATTACAGGTACCTATGGCACTCTGGTACTGCAAGCGGATGGATCCTACGTTTACACTGTAAATGCTGCCAATGGCACGGTGCGCGCGCTTGGTCCAAGCGCGACCTTGGTCGATACCTTTACGTATACTGTTTGCGATCCCTATGGCGTCAAGTCGAGTACAACCCTTGACATTCGCATCTTGGGTGTGAACGATCCCCCCACCGCGCCGGTGGAGGTTCGAGTGATCAATGCGGGCGCCAAGCCAGGCTCGCCCGATTGTTTGATTCAAGGTATTCCTGCGCCGACCGATCCAGACCGTCCTGATCAGGTTTTGACGGTTACGGTGACCAGTCTACCAAGCCTGGGTAATGGCACTTTTCTATTGCCAGATGGCAGTCCTGTCAAGCTTGGGGACATACTCTCAACTAACCAGCTACAAAATCTTTGTTTCGTGCCTGCGGATAATCCCGTTTCCGCGCAAGGTCCTGATGGCCTCATTCCGGCTGGCGCCATGGGGATTGTGGTGAATGACGGCAACGGTGGCACCGCTAATGGTTCGATTACCGTCAGTATTCGTCCTCAAGATACAGCCCCCGGACCAGCACCCGGACCAGCACCCGGACCAGCACCCGGACCAGCACCCGGACCAGCACCCGGACCAGCACCCGGACCAGCACCCGGACCAACACCCGGACCAGCACCCGGACCAGCACCCGGACCAGCACCGGGGCCAGCACCGGGGCCAGCACCCGGGCCTACACCTGGCCCAGTTCCTGTGCCTCCGCCGCCGTCATCAGGCGGCCCAGCTCCGGGGCCAAGTCCTGTGGTTAACGGCCCTGGTTTTTTTGAGCCTGGGCTTCTTGCACCCGCGCTTCTCAGGCCTGCAGATCCGAGCGGATTGCGCTTGGCTGCGGTGGGATCTCCACCTGATGCACCGCGTGATTTCCGAACCCCATTACCTTTCGAATTACCGCCGGTAGAACGGGTCGCTGGTGTGACTGAAACGGCGAAGTCCTCGATAAAGGACGACGATGACTGCGTCCCGACCCCAAAACCACTCAAGGCCGCTGTGGAAAAGGACAGAGTCAAAGTGAAGCCAAAAGCGAAAGTCATAGTGCGCCCCGCCTTGTCGGAGTTTATGCCTGCTAAGAAGCTCAATTTCTCTGAGTCATTAAAGCAAGCCTCAAAAAGGTTCAAACCCCCGGTCAAGGTTGTACCTACGGTCGCCCCCGAGAAAATTTGCTAGGAGGTTGAATCGCCTTCTTGGCCGAAGCTGACCAAGCCCGCATAGGATACAGATCCCAGGCGGGCTTTTTCTTTACCCGAGATGACTTTCGGCTGATTTTTTGCCTCTCAATCCGTTCACCTTACACGCTGAGCCATCGATCAGCCGTCGCTTTTGCACGATCTTTTCCCGTCGTATAACGAATTGCTTGATCGTACGAGTAATTTATGAGACATTTCGCTAGCTTAGGTATTTAAGCTCATGTTTTTAAATGAATTTTTGCAAAATATCAATAAATCACCTGAAGATGATGCCTCTGTGATTCCAAACAAGACTGTTATCGCCAAGGTCAGTGGTCGCCTTCGTCCTGGGTTTAAGTTGCTCGCAGTTGAGCCTCGGGTCATGTTTGACGGCGCGGCGCTGGCCTCCGCCGAGCTTGCTTTCGATACGGGGGGCCACACAGGCTTTTCCGCCGATACGCGTAGTTTTGAGTCCAGTCGCGACGCGACGACGAGCAAAACAGCCTTGGAAACCAAGGCGGCTGAAAGCAAGGCTCAAGACTCGCTCGCCAGCAGCGTCGGCATCGGTCCGCGCCAGCTTCTAGTCGTCGATCCCGGTGTTTCGGATTGGCAAAGTCTCATCGCCAGCGTCCCCAAGGATGTGGACATACTGGTCTTAGATCCGACTCGCAATGGTCTGAGTCAAATCGCTGAGCGCGCTCAGTCGCTTGGCCAGGTCAGCGCCTTGCATGTTTTGTCCCATGGGGAGCAGGCACGATTAACGCTTGCGGGTGCCGATATCGATGTTACCGAGCTGATTCGTTCGCAAGCTGCGCTCCAAACCATTGGTCGTGCCATGACCGCAGAGGGTGATATTTTGCTCTACGGTTGTGATGTCGCCTTGGGTTCAGCCGGCGGCGCTTTTATTGGTCTTATTGCCCAATATACGCAGGCTGATGTTGCCGCGTCGGTTAATCCTACGGGTGCTGCGGCGCTGGGCGGCGATTGGATCTTGGAGGCGAGCACGGGTGCCATCGAAGCGGGCATCGTTATCGCTCGCGCACAGCAGGCCAGTTTTCAACAGGTGCTTGCGCCAGGTTCTGAGCCGGTGCTCACCATTCAGAAAGGTGTCGTCTCAGACGATATCACTGGTCCTAGTGCACGCATTTTCTTGGTCGACGATAGTAATACCCCGACCGCAGAGACCTTACTGATCGGTGCTGCTGGAAATTCCGGTAGTCCCATCGTCGGAATCGTTAACGCGACGACTGGGCTGTCCTTGAATATGGACGAATCCAATGTTGATGGTTCGGACACGGTTCGGTACGCGGTGGTCGTGACCAACACGGTCAGTCTCGACATCTATGCCTTCGATATCAAACTCAGTGACGCCTTGCCGACCGGTGTGTCCCTAGCCGATGTCTCCAATTTTAGAGTCACTTTGGGCGATGGCACGCTTGTTTACGACGGATCACCTGGCACTCAAAATAGTGTTCTACGCGGCGATAATGGCAGCGCGTTGAGCGATCTTGCGTCCACAACGGCCGCTTTTTTTAACGGTGCGCAAGGCCTGGAGTTTGTCGATGCGCCTGGGGGTTTAGGCTTGCTGACCGGTGCAGGTAACGCGGGCGCTTCCTCTGGAACCAATGTTTTAATCGTGACCTATGACGTCACCTTAAATGCGAGTAGTGCACTAGTGACACAGGCCGGTCGATCCTTGACCTCAAGCGCGAGCCTTTTCAGTTACTCCGATGTTGATACTGCACCTAATCTTTTAGCGGCATCCATTTCAGAAGAAGCAACAATCAACATTGCCAATGCCTCAATTGCCAAGGTGGTGATTGGAACCAGTGAAACTCATACCTTGAGTACCGACGTTGCCATAGGTGAAATCGTCACCTATCAGGTGACAATTTCGATTCCTGAGGGCACCCACCTACCCGTCGTTTTCCACGATTGCCTGGACGATGATCAGGCCACGGGCGGTGGCCCGGCGGATTACCTCGCGGGTATGTCGCATGTAGGTATCGACAGTATTGTCTTTAGTTCTGGGCTGGTGTCTGATAAGGGCTCGGATCTCGCTACGCTACAAGCGAGCGGTGCCATTAGTTTCGGCCCCGTGAACGGCTTTGCTGATCGTGGGTTAACGATTGATTTCAATCAGCTCAGTAATAGCAATAACAGTAACTCTACGGCAGAGACGATCACGATCACCTACCGTACCTTGGTTCTGGATCGGCCCCG
This sequence comes from Betaproteobacteria bacterium, assembly GCA_031361565.1. Lineage (GTDB taxonomy): Bacteria > Pseudomonadota > Gammaproteobacteria > Burkholderiales > Burkholderiaceae_E > JAPOKJ01. The sequence continues at coordinate 22,640 of JANLRI010000502.1, forward strand.
CAACCAAGAGGGCGCCCTACTTTTAAACTTTGCGGACATCAAAGTTGATGGTGTTCAGCAAGCGCTTGCCACTGACGGCGTACGCGTGCGAGAGCCGGATTGGATGATCAACGTCACGCCCGACAATGCCGTTCATCAAGCGGGAGATGTCGTCACATTTACCGTCACCGTGATGGGCAGCAATATCACTGGCTTCACGGGCACCTTGGATGCGATGCTTTCTGGTTTGCCAGCGGGTCTAACCTATGTACCCGGAAGTTTTGTGGTGGATGCCACGAGCACGGTGGTGGGCGACCTCTCGGCTAACGCAGGGAACATGAGCGCCACCATTAGCCGGTTGGCTCCTGGCGATAAAGCCGTCTTTACCTTTCAAGCTGTGGTCGGTGCTGGGGTCAGCCCAGGCCAAGCTTTAAGTATTCCGGCTTTAGTACGTTACAGCTCTTTGTCGATTGACCCAGATAACACCGGAACTCTGAGCACGACGCTCACTGAAACCACGATCGGCGGTTTGCAGCAGGACAGCGAAAGAACGGGCGCGCAAGGAGTCGGAGGGGCGTTGAATGATTATGCTCGCAGCGATACGGGTAGTCTGTTAATTGCAGCACCACAAGTGACCCTGACGATCGTTCAAACCTCAGAGGCGAATACTTCTCCAGATAGCGGTAATGCCGCCAGCCCAGGCTTGGCCGAAAATATTCCAGTTGCGATCGGCGAAGTGGTGCGCTATCGCGCGCTAGTGCGCCTGCCCGAATCCACCTCGCTGGATGCGGGTATCCGGGTAACGTTACCCAACGGTCTTCGTTTTTTGAATGATGGCGCCATTGCCTACGCTCTGGTCGCGGATGGTGGACTCACCTCTTCTACGCTCGCAGGCGCGGTAGCCGATGGCGGAACACCCAGCAATCCGCAAGATATTGCTGCGATTCGTCCGACCACTTTACTGCCGGGCTCGGCAATCATGCGCGTGGGCGGCGGTACGACCTTCGCAACAGGTGACGATGTTCTGTTCTTGCTTGGCAATTTGATGAATGCCGATGGCGATGCCGATGCTGAATGGGTCGTGGTGGAATTCAACGCTGTAGTTGAAAATCAGTTGAGTAATCAAGATGCCCTCACAAATCATCGTGGTAGCGCCTCACAAGTAAGCGCAACGGCGCTCAGCACGCAGTTCGATTTTGTCACTAATGCATCTCTGGCCGCCGTAATAGGCGGGACCTCTGATGTTGATACCGTGACCGTGCGCGAACCGGCGATTATCGATTTGTCGAAGACAGTGCTTAGCACGACGGGAAGTACCGCAACTTTTACGATCTTGTTCTCGAACACTGGCAACGAGGAAGCCTATAACGTTCACCTTGTTGATGATTATTTGGGCGCGATCAATATCAATCCGGCCAGTGTTTCGGTGTTGAGCGTCACGAGCGCTGCGGGCTATGTTCTTAACCCGTCTTCGGACGCGATCAACCTGACCATCGCCAAGCTTGATCCAGGCCAGTCGGTCACGATCACCTATACCGTAGATATTACTGATCTGTCCTTACCAGTGCCGCCGCGTCAAGCGCAAATCGTTTACGAAGGCTTGAGCAGCTCTGGCCTGAGCCTGATCCCTATGCAGGGTGGGGCGCCGATTGTGGGTGTGCCGAGCAGCGCGCCGGGCGTGATTCGCAACGGTGTCAGTTTCGTCGCCGACTTGATCGGGCAGGACAACTATATTGATCAAGTCGCGGCAGGTTCCGGCGTGATCGCGGGTCGTCTCTGGGACGATACCAATGTGGTCGGTAGTGCAAATTCTGCGAATGGCGTTTACGACTCCGGTGCTGGCCTTGACAAGCCCTTAGCTAACGTTGATGTGACATTGCAGTGGGTCGGCCCAGGCCCAGCGCCACTCGGGTTTCCGATCATTGTTCAGACCGATGCCGACGGCAAATATTGCTTCGCCGGCCTGCCTCCCGGCGATTACAAAGTTCTGATCCCTGGCGCTACGCTGACCACGGTCTCCGATGGTGTGGTGAAAGAACGCTATGAGTCAGATGCTGGCGTCAATCAAATGATTGCTCTCACCTTGCCCAATGGGGCCAAGTTGGACGGTAATGACTTCGCCTTCGTGCAGATCAATGAAACCCCCACGGTGACGGTCCCTTCATCGAGCATCACGTTTGATGAAGATCAAACCCTGTGCTTCGATGGTGGTTCGGGTACGGTGGGTTCTTTGACCCATGCGGGCTTCATTACGGTGGGCGACCCAGACACTCAGGACCCGTCGACTCAAAATGTCATCGTTACCGCGACCCAAGGCATTCTCGATATTGGCTTAGCCGGTGTTGCAAACACTTCGCTCAACAGCGTTACGATTTCTGGCGATTTAACCACTAGTCTAAGTTTGACGGGCACCCGTGGCGACATCAACGCACTCCTGGCCACGCTTTGCTACAAACCCACAGCCAACTATTTTGGCCCGGCGCAAATCAGCGTCACCATGAATGATCGCGGTAATGGTGGTGATCTCCCGGCAGGCAATGGCATTCCTTTCGAACCCGCTGCCGATAACCTGAGCGCCACCAAGATCATTAGCCTCACCATCAATAACGTCGCCGATCCCACCGAGGCGCGTCCCGATGAGCAAACCATCGTAGAGCCTAATCCAGGTCCGGCGTCGCCTTTGACGGGGAATGCCGTTCGTACCAGTCCTGGTGCAAATCCGCCAGGCGATGTAGCCGACTTCGATGTCGACAACGATGTGCTCACCGTAGTGGGAGTCGCGCCAGGCAATGCCGCCGATCTTGCCAATACCTACCTAAGTACTGGGGTTGGAGCACCCATTCCTGGCCTGTACGGCAGCCTAGTGCTTAGCCCGGACGGCAGCTATAGCTACATACCCAATGCGAACGCCCAGACCATCCCCCAAGGTGTGACGGCCGACGACGTGTTCAGCTACACCATCAGTGATGGCGGCCCCACTCCGAATCGCGATACGACAACGATAACCATTCATATCACCGGTGCCAACGACGGGCCGGTCGCCCGTCCTGACACTAATTCCATTAACGCCAATGCTAGCGCGCCTAAGACTGGTAACACCGTGACCGGAGGGTCGCCGGGAGACCAGGCAGATACTGACGTGGATGCTGGCGAGATTTTGAAGGTGCAAGGAGTGCTGGCCGGAATCGTGGCTGGGCCGATCACAGGGGGCGTTGCCTCTTCCATCGCTGGAGCCTACGGCTCAGTGCGACTGAATGCGGATGGCTCTTATAGCTACACGGTGAATGCCAATGACCCTGCAGTGCGGGCACTTAATGGCAGTCAAACACTCACCGACACCTTCTCCTACACGGTGTGCGATAGTCAACTGGCGAGCGCAACAACCACCTTGATCATCACGATTAACGGCCAGAATGAACCGCCGACGGGCACCGACAAGACCTTCACGATTCTTGAAGACGCACCACCGATCCGGCTCACTACAAGTGATTTCGGATTCTCGGACCCGGATGCTGGAGACAGTTTCAAAGCAGTGCGAATTGATAGCCTGCCGGTCGCCGCCAGTGGAGTGCTTAGCTTCAACGGTGCTGCCATCAGCGTTGGACAGATTATTCCTTTCGCAAATATCAATCAGATCGTCTTCTCACCTGCGGCCAATATTCATAGCGCGCTACTCGGCGCCAATCCCGGTTTCGATTTTAGTGTGTGCGATGTGAACGGACCCGCGTTTGACCCGGTTCCGAACCGAATCAGTTTCAATATCACGCCGGTGAATGACCCTCCGCTTGCACCCAATGAAGTGTTCACCGTGGCGCGCGATGTCACCTTGACTTCGCCCGGTGCCAAACTTACGGCCGTGCAAGGACCTACCGACCCTGATCTACCCAACGATACTTTGCAGATCCAAGTGCAAAGCCTTCCGTCCGCGAGTCAGGGTGTGTTCTATCGCCCCGGCGCGGGTGGCGCTGTACCGGTGAGCGTTGGGGACCTCCTCACGCCCGCTCAGTTGCAACAGTTGTGTTTTTTGCCAAGTGCTTTGTTAAGTGGCACGCCTAATCCGGACGGGACCCTTTCGGCCGGAACGCTCGGCTACAAAGTCACCGACGTCACGGGTGCGAGCGCCAACGGCAGTATTGCCATTATCGTTCCGGCAAACTTGCCTCCCGTCGCGCCTGACCAAGTCTTCATTGTGAGCCAAGGGGTTGGTTTGAGCAGCCCTCAATCCGTCCTCAATAACTTGACGGACACTTCAGGTGCAGCCCCTGGCGTGGCACTTCCAAGTGATCCCGATCAAGCGACCAGCACCTTAGCTTTAACCATCACAAGCCTTCCCGATACAGTGAGTCAAGGAACCTTCTACCGGCCGGTAGCGGGTGGGACTCCCGTCGCCCTCGTGGTGGGCGACACCTTGACGCCTGCGCAGTTGCAACAACTTCAATTTGTGCCGTCCCCTATCTTGGGGGGGGCGCCCAATGCTCAGGGCTTATTGAATGCTGGCGCTTTAACTTATGTGGCAAGTGATGGCCGCGGAGGAAGTGATCCTGGTTCGATTGCCATTAACGTCCGCCCTCTACCCCCAGCGCTGATTCCGTCGCCCCTGCCGGTGCCGCCAAAAGCTGATCTTGTTCCGGTCGTGCCCGCTGGCGCAGCCTCCCCGAGTGTCGCCTTCGTGAGCAACTCCGCCGCGCAGGCTGGTGTGGCGCGCCAAGACGATGATGTACGAGCGACCCAACATCAGGATCGAAGCCTCTTCGATCCCTTTAACGCCTTGGCGGTGAAAGCCAGCGACATGAGCGACATCCGCATCGTGAAGGCGGATGTTGGCAAAGCAAAAGCGGAACGTCCGCAAAAAGAAGAGGATGACTGTGAGCCGGACAAGCCAAAGGTTAAAATGAAACCTAAAGCTGTGAAGCGAGCCCTAGCTGAGGAAAAACTGGGTCCAAAGACCAAGAATTTTTCTGAGATGTTGACCACCGAGAAAAAGCGCCTGAAGCTACCGGTAAAGTTGAAGCCGAAACCTAATGTTCAGAATGTCTGTTAAAAATCTTTTGATTGTTAAGTAGTCGATGCTAAGTAGTTCGGATTGAGTAGTAAGTTTTAAGCAGTAAGCATTTAGAGAAGCGAGGCGCTAAGACCTCAAGAAGCCTAGAAACACAATTAGCCACGGGAAGAAAAAATGAGTCTTATGTACCCCCATCGGGTGCTCACAACAATTGCTGCCACAACGGCCGCCGTCATGTTGAGCGCTTGCACGGTGTCACCAGTCGCCATTGACAAAGAAGAAGTCGGACGTCGGGTTGCGGAAGATAAGTCGAAAATGTTTGCCGACCAGGAGGCGATCCGTGGTGCGATGGGCTTTCCTGAAGTCGCCGCGCGAGCCCTCAAGTACAACCTGGACTATCGCGTGCGCTTAATGGAAGAAGCCGTCGCGCAGGGTCTGCTCGATGTCAGTAGCTGGGAAATGTTTCCGCGCCTCTTGGCCAATGCGGGTTATGCCCATCGCAATAACGATCAAGGTGGATACTCGCGCTTGATTCCCGGCGGCACGACCTCAACCACTGCCTCCCAGACCGTGGACAGCACCCGGCGCTTGGCCAACGTGGAGTTTGCCTGGAACATTCTCGATTTTGGGGTCTCCTACTATCGCGCCAAAATTGCGGCCGACCAGGTGCTCATCGCCGAAGAACGCAAGCGTAAAGTCATGCAAAATTTGATGCAGGACACTCGCACTGCCTTTTGGCGTGCACTGGGCGCGCAGAGATTGCTCGGCCAAATGGACTCGCTCATGCAGCGCTCCAACCTCGCCTTGGCTCGAGCTCGTCAAATTGAACAGCAGGGCCTCCTGCCACAGGCCCAGGCCTTGGCCTACCAGCGCGCCTTGCTCGATTCCACCACGCTATTGCAAGTGCGTCGCCAGGATCTCGAGCTAGCCAAGGCTGAGTTGGCGACCTTGATGAACTTGCGTCCCGGTGAAGAGTTTGTATTGGCCGATGAAGCTGAAGATGTCCTGCCGCCCTTGCCTGCTAATATCAGCTCGCTCGAGGATATGGCTTTAAACCAGCGGCCAGAGCTTCGCGAAGAAGACTATCGCAAACGCATTAGTGCGAATGACGCCAAGCGCGCCATCGTCTCACTGCTTCCTGGCGTCGAGTTCAATATGAACTTGCAACGTGATTCAAACAGTCTATTGCTCAACAAAAATTGGATCGACACCGGCTTTAGGCTCTCGGCCAATTTATTCAAGCTGGCCTCGATCCCCACGGTGAAACGCAGTCAAGAGGCGCAAAAGCAGTTGGACGACACCCGTCGTATGGCCCAGGCGATGGCGGTGCTCACCCAAGTGCGAGTGGCCTCGTTGCGTTATGGGCTTGCCAAAGATGAACTCGGTACCACGATCGATAGCGCGAATGTTGATCAAAGGCTGGCAAATTACGCGAAAGCCTCTGCAACCTCTCGAGTTGATTCTGAGCTGGAAGTCATTCGCACCGAAGCCCGTGCCTTGCTGTCCAACTACCAGCGCCACATTGCCTACTCAAACGCTCAAGCGGCCTGGGGTCGCCTGTTCAACTCAGTGGGTTATGACATTGCACCGGCTGCGCAAGGCGCGAGCGTTGCACAACTTGCCGAAGTCATCAAGCGCTCCATCGTGGAATGGCAAAGCGCCACCTTTGGACGTTCCGCAGCCGTGGTGCCTGCTCTGCCCGCGGTCGCGATCAATCTTTCTGGCTTGAAGGATCGTGAGCAAACCAGTGCAGTGACTCTTGCGATGGTGGAGGCGCTTGCCAAGATGGACATTCAGGTGGTGTCTGCCGGACCTGAGGTTTGGATGATTGATATCAAGACCGTGCTCGTGCCCAGTAAGGGTTCAACTTCGCGCGCGACCTGGGAGATGGTGGTTAGAAAACCGGGTGGCGCAATTGCCGGTAAAGGCCGTTACACCAGCGATTTGCCCGGTGACTCCCTGGTCCAATCTTTAGCCTCGATGTCTCAGTCTGCATTGACAGCTCACAGTTCAGCGCTCGCGGAATGGATGGATTCAGGCGAATCAAAATTTGCGGAAACCTTGACGATTCAAAAGAACTGAATCAGAGAAATCAAGAAAAGGACTGTATGGCCGCTGCCGAGTCAGCTCACTTTACTTTGCGCTTGAGCCAAGCGACGCTATCCTGGGCGACCGTCATATTGATTGGGGTGCTCGGAGGGGGTTCTGGCCTACGGGCGCAAACAGCGCAGGGGGCGGCTGGTGGGGCCTCGGTGGCTTCGCAAACACCCAGGGTGCTGCTGGTGCCTTCGCAAGAGACAACCTTGGTCTCTCAAATGGTAGGCCGAGTGAATTCACTGGCAGGCTCGATTGGAACCTCCTTCAGGGCGGGTCAACCGGTCATTCGCATGGAATGCTCGGAGCATGAGGCCAAGCTAAAAATTGCCGAAGCTGAATACCATTCAGCCAAGGAAAATCTCGATGCGAAACAACGCCTTTTGGATCTTAGGGCCGCGGGTGAAGTAGAAGTGTCGATGGCTGCTTCGGCCGCCGACAAGGCCCGCGCGCAGATCGATTACGCGAAGACTCAAATTCGTCTGTGCAGTATTCCTGCACCCTTCTCTGGGCGAATCGTGAAGCTGCATATTCGTG
>JANLRI010000507.1:0-6847 GCA_031361565.1 Betaproteobacteria bacterium
TTTTGGCGAACAGATGCGCCAAATCAGCTTGAAGTTTGTACCCACCGCTATTTTGTCGAGACAAACAGCGGTCATCCGCAAGCATGCCCTCGTCATCAATTTACCGGGTCAACCCAAATCCATCAAAGAAACCCTGGAGGGATTGAAAGACCAAGACGGCAATAGCGTCGTGAACGGCATCTTCGCTGCCGTTCCGTACTGTATCGATCTGATCGGTGGCCCTTATATTGAGACCGACGAATCAGTCTGCCGTGCCTTCCGGCCTAAATCTGCCCTGCGCCGCACAGACTCGACGCCGCTTACCTGAGCAAGCTGGCTCAAGGCCTCACGCAGGGCCGGGAGACTCGCCACTTCGAACGTGAAACGCATGCTTGCGCTGTCTTTGCGGGACAGAGTTTTCACGGCGAGGACATTCCATTTTCCTTTGGCGAACACTTCAGAAACGTCTCTCAACAGTAAAGGACGATCAGTGGCCATCAATTCGATGTCCACCGGGTAGCGGCGCTCAGTGCGATACTTTTCCCAGTCCCCCCAACTGGTTGCAATCAGCCTCTCTGTCTTTTCGCCGACCAATCGGGTAAGACTTGAGCACTGACTGCGATGCACGGTCACACCTTTGCCCATCGACACGTACCCGGTAATTTCATCGAGTGGAATCGGCCGACAACAGCGCGCCAATCGTGTCATTAAGGCATCCACTCCGACGACCAGAACGCCGGTATCTGGAGCAGAACTGCTTGCGGCACGCTCACTTGCTTGAGCGCTCCGCCTGGCTAAATCGACAGGTTCTTTTGTTTTTTTGTCACGGTCAATTTCGACTTTCACGTCGCTTCGATGGCCGGCCTCGGGTCCCATCGAGCCGACCAGCGCTTCGGCGTCCTTGGCTGCGAACCATTGGCGTACCTTGGCCTTGGCTCGAGCGCTGACCAGATATACCGGATCTCGGCCCAACCAATCGCGCGATGGCCCGGCATCGAACTGATTTTTCGGGGCCAACAACACCTCGACGGTCTCGGCATTACGCAGAGGCCTTGAAAGTGGTACCAGCACCCCGTTCACCTTCGCACCTCGGCAACGATGCCCAAGACCACTATGCAAATGGTAGGCGAAGTCTAGTGGGGTTGCGCCGGCTGGTAATTCAATGATGCGCGCCTGCGGCGTCAGAACGTAAACCCGATCCTGCGCTTGCTCGGGCATCGAGGGACGTTTGGGTCGGAGCAAGGGCGCCCTAACCGCGAGATCTTCAAGGTCCGTTCCCTCACTTTCGACGGGCCGCTGAGCTTCGAGTGCTCGAGCCAGGTCTTGCTGCCAGGCGAGAAGCTGACGCATCCAGTTAAGTTGTGCTTCGTGCGAACTTTGGCTCGAAGCGCTCGAGCCCTTGGCAGGTGGTGTGCCGCCACCTTCTTTATAACGCCAATGCGACGCCACCCCGTACTCGGCGAAACGGTGCATCTGCTCGGTACGAATTTGTACCTCGAGGCTACGGCCGTCGTCGGCAATCATCACACAATGGATCGATTGATAGCCATTGGGCTTGGGCTTGGCGATGTAATCGTCGAACTCTTCACTTCTCGAGCGCCACAGGCTATTCACAACGTCTAGCGCAAGATAACAGTCTTCAATGCTGGCGACGATCACGCGCAGAGCTCGAAGATCGTGTACCTCATCCACCGTTAAGCGTTTGAGCCTCAATTTTTGCGCAATACTGCTGAGGTGCTTCGGGCGTCCGTAAACCGCGGCACTCAGTTTGCGGATCGTTAGGGCGTGCTGCAACTTGAGCACCGCTTCATCAATGAAGTTTTCCCTGAGCGCCCTTTTCTCGTCCAAAGCTTTCGCGAGCTTCTTATATTCCTGCGGCTCTAAGAACCGGAAGGCAAGATCTTCAAGCTCCCACTTCAGAAAACCGAGGCCCAGGCGATTGGCTAAGGGCACCAAAACTTCCCGAGTTTCATAACAAAGCGCCTCGTCGACGGGTTCAGTCCCTAAGGCAAATTGCCTTAACTGATCCAAGCGAATCGACAAAAACACGATGACAACGCGAATATCCTCAGCCATTGCCAGAAGCATCCGACGCAGTAACTCGAGGGATAGTTGTACCTGAGCACCTGACCTCGAAACTCCTGCCGGTCCGGGTAAACGGGCCTGGAGTGAGCCAACTCTTGTCATATTGACCACGAGGGTCGCAACCTCGAAGCCATAGATTTTAGCTATTTGATCAGGCCCGGATGCGCCTGAAATCTTGGGACAAATGCTGAGAAGTGCACAAGTACGTGTCGCAGAATCGACATGAGCATCCGATAAAATCAGGTCCACTCGGAGCGCTCGCGCGACAGATGGATCTCCCTGTGTGTCGTCTTGCAGTGATACAAGCACCGGTCGCGGCTGAGCTTGTGCAACGGAGGCACTCCCCAATCTACCCTTTAGGAGTGAAAGTAGTTGCGCCAACGCTACATTTTCGTCGACAACAGAGGCCGAAACATCATCCATTCGTCTAGTTTATTGTTCGTTCAAAAAAGAAACTCTGGTTTTTACGCAAAACGCACGGGAAAATGTCGGATAATCTTACACTGCGAACTGAGGGTCAACAGGTGGACAAAATCACCTGGCCGTTGAGCATTTTTTCCTGTCAATTCAATCGCTTCTACAACAATATTAACAACCGGCGCATGTCAGAAACCAAAGCTCAAAACGATGATTCGCGTATTTAATCATTATCTTTCAACCCGTGTCCTTATCCTAGCGGCGATCGAGGCCTTGGTGCTCTTCCAAGCCATGGTCCTTGGGTTTCAGGTGAGGTACTTCGGGCAAAGCGTTCCTTTTCCGATCATTGAATCGCTGTGTTTTACGGTCGTTATGCTGTTAATGATGACCGCCCTGGGCCTCTATGAATCTTTTGCGGAAGAATTCAGAGCCACGATACAGCGCGTGATTGTGGCCTATTTGATGACCTTAGTCGTGCTCAGCGTGATGTTTTATCTCATCCCGCAGGCTTACGTTGGTCGTGGCGTATTTGCACTGACCTCTGTTTTTTCTGTCGCAAGCCTGCTTCTGGTTCGTATCGTATTGTTTCGCGTATCAGACGTGGGCTTGCCGCGTCGGCGCGTTCTCATCCTGGGAAACGGCCGCGAAGCAGAGGAGCTAATCCGATTCTTACATGATGGCGAGCGCGGTAGAACTGTTCAATACGCCGGCCTTTACCCGGTGACTGGCGAACGTAGCAATGGCAAAGAGGAGCGACAGTTCAATCACGATCACTTGCTTCGTACCGTCAACGAGCTAGGCGTGAGTGAAATTGTCATTGCCGTGCGCGAGCGGCGCGGCGGCGTGCTCCCGCTTCGTCAGCTATTGGACGCCAAGCTCAAGGGCATCAAGGTATCCGACCTGGCCAGTTTTTATGAACGCGAGCTTGGCCTGTTGCAGATCGATAACATGAAGGCAAGCTGGTTAATTTTTGGCTCAGGGTTCGATCAGGGAATGTTTCGAGACGTTGTAAAACGAATTTTTGACTTAATGGCCAGCTTGGGTCTGCTTATTGTCACCTTGCCTATCCATGTCGCGGCGATGATCGCCGTTGTTATTGAAAGTGGTTTCCCGATCTTTTACAGCCAGGAAAGGGTTGGGCAGGGCTCGCTTCCCTTTAAGATCTACAAATTACGTTCGATGGTCAAAGACGCGGAAAAAGATGGCAAACCGCGCTGGGCGGGAGCCAATGACGCCCGCGTAACTCGTGTGGGGAAATTCATACGCAGAACCCGCATCGACGAACTTCCTCAACTTTTCAACGTGTTGAAGGGGGACATGAGTTTTGTTGGACCACGCCCGGAGCGTGCTTTTTTTGTGAACCAACTGGTGGATGAAATTCCCTTTTACGACGTACGGCATAGCGTAAAGCCCGGTGTCACGGGTTGGTCACAGGTTCGCTACCCGTACGGTGCATCGAAAGAAGACGCTCTGAAAAAACTTCAATATGACCTCTACTACGTCAAGAACCACTCGCTGTTCCTCGACATGCTGATCTTGGTCGATACCGTACAAGTGGTCCTGCTCGGCAAAGGAGCTCGATGAGCCTACAGGTCATCGGCTTTTTTGGATTCTTACTTACCGCACTTGGGTTTACCGCACTCTCGTTCTTGCTGGCTGTTCGTCGACCGACCGTCCTTCTAGGTCGCTTGTTTCTCGGAATCAATCTGATTCAGGCACTGTGGGGATGGACGATGGCCCTAGCCTTTACAAAATTTTCACCTCCGGCATACATCTTCGCATCGATCGAGGCCATTCGAACCTTAGGGTGGACGATTTTTTCGGTCGCACTCGTGGAAGGCGTCTTTTCCCGAGTTCTGGATCCCCAAAAGAACCAAAGCGAACCTTTCTCACTTTCCGTACCGCGTATCGCCTTAACTGCAAGCGTTTTAATCTCATTGACGGCCGTGATCGTTGATTTGTTAGGTCAGACGGATCAATCGACCTTCATGCTAAAAACACTCGCGTCCGTGGTGGGGCTCGTATGCATTGAGCAAACTTATCGTGCTACCGCCATCGAGCGACGCTGGGCATTGAAGTTTCTCATGATTGCCTTGGCAGCACTGTTTGCCTTCGACCTCGTGATGTATAGCGAAGCCCTCATGTTTTCCCGACTCAATTTCAATTGGTGGACTGCACGCGGCTATGTGAACGCCTTGCTTTTACCGCTCATCGTGATGGCCGCCGTTAGAAATCGCGATTGGAAAACTCAGGTTTCAGTCTCAAGAAACATGGTTTTCCACTCGACCGCCTTACTTATTGCCGGGGCCTACTTAGTTCTCGCTTCACTCGCCGGATACTACGTTAGGTTCGTCGGCGGAAATTGGGGAGAGGTCGCGCAAGCGGTCGTCGTTTTTGGGGCTCTGGTCAGTCTGATCTTGGTCCTGCTTTCCGGTACGATGCGGGCCCGGCTAAAGGTATTCTTAGCGAAAAACTTTTTTAATTACCGCTTCGACTACCGTGAGGAGTGGCTGCGCTTAACCGACACCTTGCACTCCTCCAAAGCGACCGAATCTTCACAGGCGATTTCACCAGAAACCTTGATCAAATCTCTGGGGAGAATTGTTGACAGCACGGGCGGAGCACTTTGGCAACGCAAAGACGATAACTTCCCTTTGGTGGGGCAAGTGGGACTCGATCATTTCAGGGTTGATTTTGAAGCCGGCGCACCTTTGCTTGAATTCTTGAATCGCCGAGATTGGATCATCGACCTTGACGAATATCGCTCGAACAGAGCGGCCTACGAGTCGATCAACCTTCCCAACGATCTCCTTATTAGCAAGGAACTTTGGGTGCTGATCCCCTTGTCCAATACGGGCCGTCTTGAAGGCATTCTCGGGCTAAATCGACCACTCTCAGAAACCGTTCTCAACTGGGAGGTGCGTGACATTCTCAAAGTCGCTGCACGGCAAATTGCCAGTTTAATATCTTTGCAAAGCGCAGTAGAAAGCCTGGTTCAATCGCGTCAATTTGATTCCTTCAACAAAATGTCGGCCTTCGTCGTACATGATTTGAAGAATTTGGTGTCCCAACTAGCTTTACTGGTGCGAAACGCCTCTACCCACAAGCACGACCCTGAATTTCAGCAAGATATGCTTGAAACCGTCGAAAATGTGCTCCAGAGAATGCAAGGCTTGCTGTTGCAATTAAGGCTGGGCACAAAGCCAATTGAAAAACCACAATCGATCTTGCTGTCCGATTTATTAGGCCGAGCCGTTCAGTCGAAGAAAGGATTGAAGCCGGTACCTACGCTCGTTATTCCCGAAGAAGTCAGCAAAGTGAAAATACTAGCCCACCCGGATCGTCTGGAGAGAGTACTTGGACACTTGATTCAAAATGCCTGTGAAGCCATGCATGGCACGGCGGGAGAACTCGAAATTTCAGCCCGAGCGAGCAGTCCGAATCGGGTAAGCATTTTAGTCAAGGACAGTGGGCCAGGCATGAGCGCGAATTTTATTCAAACTCAGCTTTTTAAGCCTTTTAATTCTACAAAAACCCACGGCATGGGCATTGGCACGTTTGAAAGCCGCGAGTACTTGAAGGAAATAGGTGGCGCCCTGACTGTAAGTAGTCATGAGCAAATCGGGACGACCTTCAAGATTGAATTAACGACCGCTCCGCACTAAAAACTAGATATTTCTTGAAATTTACCGGATGCTAAGAAGATGAGTCAAGAAAGACAAGTTCTATTGATGGTTGAAGATGACCCTGGTCTGCAAAAACAGATGAAATGGTCGTTTGAACGATATGAAGTGCATTTCGCTTCAAATCGCGAAGAGGCCATTGCACAGTTGCGTCGCATCGAACCCAAGGTGGTCACCCTGGACCTGGGCTTGCCGCCTGACGAAGACAGTACCAGTGAAGGCTTCAAGACCCTGCAAGAAATACTGAGTCTGCAGCCTTCAACAAAAGTCATTGCCGTGACGGGTCAAAATGACCGCTCCAATGCCGTTCGAGCCATTGGCATGGGAGCCTACGATTTTTTCTCAAAACCATTCGAGGCCGACATTCTCGCCCTCGCTTTGGAGCGCGCCTTTCGCGTCGCTGACCTCGAAAGCGAAAACCGTCGCCTGGCAGTTTCGCTGAACAATGCACCGCTACAAGGCCTTCTGACCCGCGATCCTGGCATGCTCAAGCTATGTCGGCAAATTGAACGATTAGCACCAACCAACGCCACGGTGATGCTCAATGGCGAAAGCGGGACCGGTAAAGAGGTTCTCGCCAAAGCTTTGCATGATCTTTCTAGCCGAGTCGACAAGCGCTTTGTGGCAATCAATTGCGCGGCTATTCCAGACGCCCTTCTCGAAGCCGAGCTGTTCGGCTACGA
>JANLRI010000548.1:0-25542 GCA_031361565.1 Betaproteobacteria bacterium
GCAGCGCTCCGGCGCTCACCGACTTGCTGGGCGGGCAGGTTTCGATCATGTTTGACAATATTCCATCCTCCCTGCCCCATATTAGAACCGGAAAGCTGCGCGCTATCGCCACGACGGGTGCTAAGCGTGATGCCACCTTGCCAGATCTGCCCACCATCGCCGAGGCGGGAGTAAAAGACTATGAGTCGGGAGTTTGGTTCGGCTTGTCGGCGGGCGCGAATGTCCCTAAAGAATTAATCGAAAAGCTTTCTGTGGAGGCGCAAAAAGCGGTGAAATCGCCGGAATTCGTGAAGCGCATGAGTGAACTTGGCTATAACATTCTTGGGACCACGCCGGAGCAAATGACCAAGATGGTGCAGGCTGAGCTTAAGCGCTGGCCACCGGTCATTAAAGCTTCGGGCGCTACCGCGGATTGAGGCCATACCAATGGACCATCAGTTCCGCCTGTACGGCACTGACCCCCATCATCGAAGCTATGCAAAAGAACTGAGCGCGGTTTAAAGATCTGCCATTGCAGGTATCCAGCCTTCCACGGTCTGAACACCACTTGCAAAGCGGACCGCGTTCACGATCGCACGGGCCACGGCCTCCGCTGCCATTACATTGAGCAAGATGAAATCTGGAGTTTCCGTGACTTCATTCGTGATCAGGGCAAACAGAGTATCGCCATCATAAGGAGTGTGTGCCGGGCGTATCGCCCGAGCCAGCCCGTCATGCCCGCTCATCGCCAGACGCTTGGCTTGTCCCTTGTTGAGGCGGGCATTGCATGCAATTACGCCAATCGTGGTGTTCGTACCGGGTAGGACACGGCTCAATCGTTCACCTCGTAGGAGCATCGCTTGAGTATCGCCGAGTTGCCTGCCATCCGAAGTACGTGCACCGGCGATGACTTGTCCAGTGCTAGGGTCAAGCACGTCACCTACGGCGTTGCAAGCGACGACCGCCGACACAATCCAGGGACCCACTTGCACACTAGCCTCGCCCAAACCGCCCTTCATGGTGCGGGCCATGCCGAACAGCTTGCCGACCGTAGCGCCGGCACCCGCACCAATGTTGCCTTGGTTAGCGCCAACTCGAGCAGGGTTGGCCTGGGCGTCAAGGCAGGCCGCATAACCCATTGCAGCGTCCGGGCGAATTTTAGGATCCTGTCCGACACTAACCACAGGAAGGTCGTACAGCACCGCCGCGGGCACGATAGGAACCCGTCCGTAACCGGTTTCCAGCCCGACGCCCTGTTCTTCCAAGCAATGCATGACCCCGTCCACTGCGGCAAGTCCAAACGCACTTCCGCCGGTAAGAACAATGGCATGCACCCGCTCCACTAAGTTTTCCGAGGAAAGCAAGTCGGTCTCCCGGGTGCCGGGCGCAGCCCCTCGTACATCGACCGCGGCGATTGCGCCTGAGGGATCATTTTGAGCCAGGATCACAGAACAACCCGTAAGCCTGCCATGAGCCTGGGCATGACCAAGCTTTAGACCCGTCACATCGCTAAAGCGATTACCTGGCCCAGTCGCGAGGGGGCGATTATTTGAAGACCGGGGCATCGAGGCGGGTGGATTCATTGCAACTTGCTCTGATGGAGATTTCTGCGATCATACGGCAGCTTATGAGTCTTTTCATCGTCAAACGCTTACTTACCTTTTTGCTCACCTTGGCTGCCGCTTCGGTAGCCGTTTTTGCTGCGCTCGAACTGCTGCCCGGCAATGCTGCAGAGGTGATTTTGGGGGATACAGCTACCCCCGAATCCATCGCCGCACTTGAGAAGAAGCTCGGTCTGGATCAACCCGCCTTGAAGCGCTATAGCACCTGGGTCGGCGGACTGGTCCGAGGCGACACCGCCATCAGCACTTCCTACGATACCAGTACCGCAAGCTTAATTGCCGAAAGGATGCAGGTCAGCCTGCCACTCGCGCTCATGGCCATGCTCTTGACCGTGCTCATCGCACTTGCCGCCGGGCTCTACGCCGCCGCCCACCACAATCGAGCTGGTGATGTGGGCATGATGAGTCTCAGCCAATTGGGCATGGCGGTACCTAATTTTTGGCTCGCGATTTTGCTCATCCTGTTGTTCGCCGTGAAGCTTCAGTGGGTCAGTGCGGGCGGGTTTCCTGGCTGGCGCGAAGAGGACGGGGGGAGTTGGTTTGAAGCGATCAAAGCGCTCGCGCTTCCAGCCATCGCGCTGGCCGCGGTGCAGGCTGCAATTTTGACGAGAGTGACTCGTTCCTCAGTGCTTGAAGTGTTGTGTGAGGATTTCGTGCGCACGGCCCGTGCCAAAGGCTTGTCGAAGCGTGCAGTGCTTTGGAAGCATGTCCTGCGCAATGCGATGATTCCGGTCGTAACCGTTATGGGCCTACAGTTTGGCAATTTAATTACCGGTGCGATTGTGGTGGAGAATGTTTTCGTTTTGCCCGGCATTGGTCGGCTAGCCTTTCAAGCCATTGCCAACCGCGACCTGATTGTCGTTCGCGATGTCGTGATGCTGCTTGCTGCGACGGTGATCGTCATCAGCTTTGTCGTGGATGTACTGTATGCACTGATTGATCCAAGGCTCAAGGTGTCGGATGTCTAGTCAATGAGCCTCATACAACGTGCCCTACGTCATCCCAGCTTTGTGCTTGGGGGATTCCTGGTGTTTTTATTGGTTTTCGCAGCCACGCTTTCCCTGTTCTGGTCACCTTGGCCACCCGCGGATCTCGACATCCCCAACAAGCTGGCAGCGGGCAGCGTTCAACATTGGTTTGGAACCGATAGCTTGGGTCGGGATATCGCGTCCCAACTCCTGGTCGGCAGCCAAAACTCGATCATGGTGGGTGTGATCGCCGTGGGTATCGGCTTGCTGTTCGGTGTGGCCCTCGGCTTATGGGCGGCGGCACGCTCTGGCTGGGTGGAGGAACTGGTCATGCGAGGTGCGGACTTTGCTTTTGCTTTCCCTGCCCTACTCATGGCGATCATTCTCACCGCCATTTACGGGCCAGGATTGTTCATCAGTATTGTCGCAATTGGTGTTTTCAACATCTCCATCTTCGCTCGTATTTCTCGCGGCGCAGCCAAGGCCATATGGTCGAGAGACTATGTCACGGCCGCACGTACCGCAGGCAAAGGGGCAGTGCGAATCACCTTAGACCATATCCTGCCCAATATCGCGAGCGTGTTGATCGTACAAGCCACCGTTCAGTTCGCCGTCGCAATCCTCGCTGAAGCCGCTCTCTCCTATTTAGGACTTGGAACTCAGCCTCCGCAGCCAAGCTGGGGCCGGATGCTGAACGAGGCTCAGACGCAACTCTTCCAAGCGCCGATGCTGGCGGTCTATCCAGGTGTGGCCATCGCACTCTCTGTCCTTGGTTTGAACTTAATGGGCGACGGACTGCGTGACTTGCTCGACCCCAAGTTGGCGCGGCACCGCTGAGCAAAGACCATGAGCGCTCCCTTACTCCACATCGAGGATCTTCGGGTCACTCTGCCCACGACGCGGGGGCCTGCTGAAGCTTTGCGTGGCGTGTCCTTGTCCATGCAACGCGGACAAACCCTAGGCCTGATCGGCGAGAGCGGCTGTGGCAAATCGCTCACCGCCTTGTCGATCATGGGGCTCTTGCCCGAGCTCGCTAAAGT
Source organism: Betaproteobacteria bacterium (assembly GCA_031361565.1). Classification (GTDB taxonomy): domain Bacteria; phylum Pseudomonadota; class Gammaproteobacteria; order Burkholderiales; family Burkholderiaceae_E; genus JAPOKJ01. Next base: position 3,610 of record JANLRI010000548.1, read on the forward strand.
CTCTGGGTCGATTCAACTCAATGGAGAAGAGCTTTTAGGTTTATCCGACGAAAAGTTAAGTCGCCTGCGCGGCGCGCGTATGGCCATGATTTTTCAGGAGCCGATGACGGCACTCAATCCGCTCCACCCGATTGCTCGTCAGATCGCCGAACCTTTAATCTTGCACAAGCAACTGAGTCGATCACAGGCGCGCGCGGGCGCACTCGAGCTTCTAGAGCGCGTTCAGCTTCCGCGCGCCAGGGAGCGTCTGATGGCCTATCCTCACCAGCTCTCGGGCGGGCAGCGTCAAAGAGTCATGATTGCCATGGCGCTGGCTTGTGGTCCAGACCTATTGATCGCCGACGAACCGACCACGGCCCTGGACGTCACCGTTCAAAAAGAGGTGCTTCAATTAATTCGCAATCTCGTGGTCGAGGACGGAATGGGCCTATTGATGATCAGCCACAATCTCGGCCTCATGCAAGACCAAGTCGAGCGCATCATGGTGATGTATGGCGGAGCGGTCGTGGAAAGCGCAACGAGCCGCGATCTTTTTCGCGAACGAAAACATCCTTATACCCAAGGTCTATTCGCGTCCAGACCGCGACTGGGTCTTGCTCGCGGCACGAGACTGGCCACGATCCCAGGCCGTGTGCCCGAACTGATCGACCTTCCAAAAGGCTGTGCCTTTGCCGACCGGTGCGGCAAGGTCGTGGAGAATTGCCGTAGCGAGCAGCCTGCACTTATCGCCACAGCACAGTCCATGGAAAACGCTGAGGTCGACCATCAAGTTCGCTGTCCCAGGTGGGATCTTTCATGAGTCAGCCAGTATTGCTGGAGGCCCGAAACCTGGGCAAGGTTTATCGCCTTCCTCGAAGGTCTCTACTGAGCTCACCGGCGTCGCTGGAAGCATTGAGCGGGGTAAGTTTCAAACTTGAAGCAGGCAAGAGTTTGGGCATCGTTGGGGAGTCTGGCTCTGGCAAGTCCACGCTAGCGCGTTTGGTCATGGCGCTCGACCAACCCAGTTCTGGCGAGGTATTGTTTAAGGGGCAAAACTTGAACGCTCTCAGTTCTGAGCAGTTTCGTAAGACACGAGCCGGTTTACAAATGGTTTTCCAAGACCCCTACGGCTCCCTAGACCCTCGACAAAAGATTCACGCCATTGTTGCTGAACCTCTCGAGGCACGCCCTGAAGTGGGTGCGCAAGAGCGACGCGAACGGGCTAGCCTGGCGCTCCAAGAAGTGGGCATGCGTGACGTCGACCTCGACAAGTACCCACATGAATTCTCGGGCGGGCAAAGACAAAGAATCGCAATCGCCCGCGCACTGATTACCCGTCCCGCCCTGATCGTTGCGGATGAGCCTGTAAGTGCTCTTGACGTATCCGTTCAGGCTCAGGTGTTGAATCTGATGCAGGATCTTCAGGAGAAGTTAGGGCTCAGTTACCTCTTGATTAGCCATGATCTCGCCGTGGTTAATTTACTGTGCGATGACGTCATCGTATTACGTGAAGGGCGCGTTATTGAGCAGGGAGCGACCGAAGAGCTTTTTCTGAACGCCCGGCATCCTTATACGCTAGCATTGTTGAACGCGGTGCCCGGCACCGATCATTAAAACCAACGGGGACATCATGAGTATTCAATCCACTATGTTAAGTCGACGGGCGCTGAACTTGCTCTCGGTTGCATGCACCATTAGCGTGATCACGGCCTCGTCATTGGGCTTGAGCACCTGGTCGAGCGCTGCACAGGCTCAAGCGCGCAAAAGCAGCGTCATTCTCGGCATGATTCTCGAGCCCACCAGTTTGGACCCGACTACGGCTCCTGCGGCGGCTATTGGCGAGATCGTTCACTACAATATTCTCGAAGGCCTCACCAAGATCAATGTCAACGGCTCCGTGACTCCACTTTTGGCTGAAAGCTGGACCATGGACCCGGATGGCAAGTTGTTCAATTTCAAGCTACGCAAAGGCGTGAAATTCCAGGACGGCAAACCTTTCGACTCCGGTGCCGTCAAATTTAGTTTCGAACGTGCTAAAGACGAGAAGAGCACGAACAAAGCCAAAAAAGCAGTATTCGACAATATTTCAAGAATCGATACACCCGATGCTCACACCGTGATCTTGGTACTCAATAATCCTGACGGCAATTTCCTGTTCCGTCTGGGTGAAAACAGCGCAGTCATTTTGCATCCAGACTCCGCTGCGAATGCAGCGACCAAGCCGGTCGGAACCGGGCCCTACGCACTGGACACTTGGGCCAAAGGCTCCTCAGTCACTTTAAGTAAGTGGGACGGGTATCGCAACTCTTCTGCTATCAAAATCAGTAAGGTAACTTTCCGTTTCATCAATGATTCCGCCGCTCAAGTCGCCGCCCTCCTGGCCGGAGATATCGACGGCATGCCGCGCTTTGGCGCCCTGCAAAGCTTGAAGCAGTTTCAAGGCGACAAGCGCTTCACTGTTGAACTTGGTGATACGGCCGGCAAGGGCATCATGACGATCAACAATAAGAAAAAACCTTTTGATGATGTACGAGTACGTCGTGCCCTCATGTACGCCATTGATCGCAAGGCCTTCATCGACGGTGTGCTTGAAGGCCTGGGCAAGCCAATTGGAAGCCATATGGCCCCCACCGACGCTGGTTACGTTGATCTCACGGCCCAATACGCCTACGACCCTGAGAAGGCCAAAGCCTTGCTGAAGGAAGCCGGTATTCAAACGCCGTTTAACGTCACTTTGACCCTACCCCCTCCTCCCTACGCCCGCAAAGGCGGAGAAGTGCTTGCTGCGCAGTTGGCCAAAGTTGGCATCATCGCCAAGATCGAAAATGTGGAGTGGGCTCAGTGGTTAGGGGGCACCTTCAAGGGCAACTTCGATCTCACCATCATCAACCATGTTGAACCGCTCGACTACATGGCCTATGCCAATCCTCAGTACTACTTTGGCTACGACAGCAAGGCGTTCAGGGACCTCGCGGCCAAGCATGCTGCCAGCACCAATCCCAAGGAGAGAACTAAGTTATTTGGTGACTTACAGCGGCAAATAACCAACGACGCCGTTAATGCCTTTATTTTCAATCCGGCCCAAGTTGCGATCGGGAAGAAGAATCTGAAAGGAATGTGGGCCAGTTCACCTATTTTTGCGAATGATCTTTCCGCCCTATCTTGGCAATAAGGGCCGCAAACGTTTGCTAATCGTGATTTCCGACGGGGATCCGCAAGATCGCGATTACGGACCAGTCCGCGAGGACGTGGAACATTCGTGATGTCGGCCTTCGCGGGATGCATTTCCTTTACCCAAATGGCCACACTCTTAAAAAAGACCAGACATGCACATCCACAATAATCCCTCTCTTCCCTTGGCTGGTATTAAGGTTGTCGAATTTACCCACATGGTTATGGGGCCGACTTGCGGGATGGTGCTGGCTGACATGGGAGCGCAAGTGATCAAGGTCGAACCTATCGAGGGCGACCGGACTCGCCATCTACTAGGCTCTGGTGCAGCATTTTTTCCGCTGTTCAACCGCAATAAGCAAAGCATTTGCATCGACCTCAAGCAGGCCGACGGGGTTCAGATTGCTAGAGACCTGTGCATTGAAGCGGATGTTGTGATTGAAAACTTCAAGCCAGGTACCTTGAATAAATATGGCCTGGATTACATGCGTTTGTCGCAACTTAACCCCTCGTTGATTTATGCCAGTCTTAAAGGGTTTTTGCCCGGCCCTTATGAACATCGCACCGCCCTCGACGAGGTGGTACAAATGATGGGCGGCTTAGCCTATATGACGGGCCGATCAGGCGACCCCTTACGCGCGGGCTCAAGCGTGAATGACATTATGGGCGGCATGTTCGGTGCCATCGGCATCCTGGGTGCGATCGTGCAGCGCCGAAAAACTGGCAAGGGTCAGGAAGTGCAAAGCGCCTTGTTTGAAAACAACGTGTTCCTAGTAAGCCAACACATGATGCAATACGCCATCACTGGCCTGCCTGCGGCCCCAATGCCTGAGCGCATTTCGGCCTGGGCTGTCTATGATGTGTTCACAGTGAAAGCCGGTGAGCAGATCTTTCTGGCTGCAGTGAGTGACAGTCAATGGGTCACCTTTTGCGATATTCTTGGCTTCGACGATCTAAAAGGGGACACCCGCTATCGCACTAATAATGAACGAGTCATCCTAAGATCTGAGCTAATCCCGGACTTGCGCGCAAGACTCGCGCACTTCTCAGCCAAGGATCTAAGTTCTCGTTTTGAAGCGGCAGGGCTTCCCTTTGCTCCGATCACCAAACCTGAAGAGCTATTCGACGACCCCCATCTAAACGCTACCAACGCGCTGGCCGAGGTGCGCCTAAGCGATGGCGCGCGTGCGGGACAAACGGCTCGCGCCGCATTACTTCCTTTCACGATGGATGGCCAGCGCTTCGGTGTGCGCTTGGAGCCACCACTGCAAGGTGAACAAACCGACACCATTCTTCATGCGCTTGGGTTGTCGAGCGAAAAGATCTCAGACTTTCGTAAGAAGAAGTTGGTCGCTTAGGTTCTAAAGTCGTTCCCCGAGTCGGGCACAATCGTGAAAATGGATCGTTATTGGGTGACTGTGAGCCGTCCAGGAGGGCAGCCTTCCCAAGCAGGTGACCCTTGCCCTCGGAGAGACTTACAATGAACCCTTTTTAGACTTCCAAAGTATTTCCTCTCTAGGTCACCTATGCAAACTGATATCGCAATTGCCCAAGCCGCCTCTCCTCGCCCGATTATGGGGCTTGCCCTCGAGCAAGCGGGTATTGCCGAGGAACACTTAGAGCCGCACGGTCGCTTTAAGGCCAAACTATCCCTGGGTTATGCAGCATCACTTCGAAATAAGCCCAACGGCAAGTTAATTTTAGTGACCGCTATTTCTCCGACACCGGCCGGCGAAGGCAAGACCACGACGACGGTGGGCTTAGGGGATGCACTCAATGTGATCGGCAAGCGAGCCATGATTTGCCTGCGCGAACCCTCGCTCGGCCCGGTGTTTGGGATGAAGGGCGGTGCGGCAGGTGGAGGCTACGCTCAAATCGTGCCGATGGAAGACATCAATCTTCATTTCACTGGCGACTTCAACGCGATAGCCCTCGCCCACAACTTGCTTTCGGCACTCATCGACAATCATATTCACCATGGCAATGAGCTGCGTATCGATGTGCGCCGGGTGACCTGGAAGCGGGTCATGGACATGAATGATCGAGCGCTGCGCGACATCACCATTTCACTTGGCGGGCCGGGCAATGGCTTCCCACGCGAGGACGGCTTTGACATTGTTGTGGCCTCGGAGGTGATGGCAATCTTGTGTTTGGCGACCAGCATGGCCGATCTTAAACAGCGCCTGGCCCGCATTGTGATCGGGCAAAGCATTGACCAAAAACCGGTGTATGCGAGCGATCTTAAGGCGCAGGGTGCTATGGCGGTATTGCTCAAGGATGCTCTCGCACCCAATCTCGTACAAACCCTGGAGAACAATCTGGCCTTCGTGCATGGCGGCCCTTTCGCAAATATCGCCCATGGTTGCAACTCGGTTCTTGCCACTCAAACGGCATTGAAACTTGCCGACTATGTGGTCACCGAGGCGGGTTTTGGGGCAGATCTCGGCGCCGAAAAATTCGTAGACATCAAATGTCGTAAATCTGGCTTGCAACCCAGCGCCGTAGTGATCGTGGCCACCATTCGCGCATTGAAGTATCACGGCGGGGTGGAAGTAAAGGATGCCGGCATCGAAAACCTCAATGCGCTAGGCAAGGGATTGGTCAACCTCGAGCGTCACATTCGAAATGTGCGCGAACATTTCGGCCTGCCCTGCGTGGTGGCCATTAATCATCGCACCGAAGACACTGTGGCTGAAGTGGACTTACTGAAAGCTAGTGCTGCGACGCACGGCGTGCAGGTGGTATTGGCTCGACATTGGGCGGAAGGCGGCAAGGGCGCGACTGAGCTCGCCCACGCGGTAGTCGCGCTCTGCGAACAAGCAAGCAACTTCAAGTTTGTCTACCAAGATAGCGACACCCTTTGGGACAAGGTTAAGAAAGTGGCCACCTCCATCTACGGAGCCAGTGACATCAGTGCCGATGCAAAAGTAAAGGCTCAGATCGAGACGTTGCAGGCGAGCGGCTATGGTCACTACCCAGTGTGTATTGCCAAAACCCAGTATTCATTCTCGACCGACGCCACTAAGCGCGGAGCACCCAGCGATCACGTCATCAACATTCGTGAAGTGCGTTTGGCGGCCGGAGCTGAGTTTGTCGTCATGGTGTGCGGCGAGGTGATGACCATGCCGGGTCTACCGAAGGTACCTTCGGCGAACGCTATTGACATCACCGATGACGGCCGGATTGTGGGCTTGTTCTAGAGCAACACTGAATAGGGATCTAAGGAAACACAGGCTCGCCTAAGTTAAGCATTAGGCGATTGGCCCAGGCAAAGATCGCCACCGAATGAATTAGGTCGAGAATCTCCTCATCCTTTAAACCCACCGCGCCTAGTTTGTCGATGCTGTCGGCGGATACCCTCTCGGGCGCTGCGGTCAGCTCGACCGAGAATGCGGCAATGGCACGCTCGCGGTCCGTGGTGCCTGCAGTCAAAGGATCTTCAAACACCTGGGCGATAACGTCTTGGCGTTTGGTCATTTGCTCAAAGCGTTGCGCGTGCACCGAGGCACAGTAAACGCAGCCGTTGACACGGGAGACGACGGTTGCACCGAGCTCGCGCTCGGCGCGCGACATGCCACCTGGTGCGTACATGATGGCGTTAAAGGCGATCGAGCGCTGGCGCAGGATCTCCGGCTGATGCACTAAAAAAAGGTAGTAATCTGAAGTCTTGGCTTTGGGATGGCTTTCCTCGAGCACGGCAAGTTGAGCGGCGCTGGCCTTGTTGATATCGACCGTATCGAGCCAGGCACTCCACTCGAGCGTTTCGTTGGTGAAGCCGTGTGATTTGAGAAGTGTCATGTCTAGCCCTTCGATGCACGTCTTTGTTGTGCGGCTTGCAACGCAGCAAGGCCTGCAACCAATCGTATTTGGTAGGACAGAAACGCGATTAACTGTGCCAAGGTCACCACCGCCGAAGTGCTGATGCCCGCGGCAGGAAGCGCCAACAAAGCGCGCCTATCGCCTTCAACAGGGGACAGGATCAAAGTACGCGTGAAGCTCAACATCGCACGTAGCCGCAGATCCGACAGGCTAGCAAGCTCGGCACGCGCACCTGACTCGATCAAGGCTTGAGTGCCTTTATCGTCAATCTCGTCGGTCGACAGTTCTTGCAGGCGGGATCTGTAATGTGTGGCCAAGCCTTCTGCATTAGAAAGGCAACAAGCGAACAGGCCGACCTGCAGGCGTTCGCGCAAGCTCAGGCCTGGCAGAGCAGCGTCGAATAGACCGTCATAACTGGCCTGGGTTGCGAGTGCCACTTTGTCGCGTTGATGGCGTAAAAGGTGGGTTGCACCACCAGGCCTTAGTGCGGCGAAATGATCGATCAAGTCAAGCTTGGGTAGTGGCGATAACATCGACCCATCTTGATTCGAGGCTGGGTTGTTTGATGCGGGCAGATTCATATCTAGACTCCAAATCTTCTAGGGAAGCACTGATTAGGTCTTTTTAGACGCTGAGGCCTTGAGCTGCAAATTTTCAGGGCTCGGTGCTACTTGCCACTCGTTACCAAGTAACTCCGGATCAGCGTATGCCTTTATTTTCTCGTAATGTTCAGCGATATCCTCTTTGAAGAAGGAAGCCGCCAGACCATCCGCCAAACGCCGAGCACCATCACTTATGGCGGGAATATCACCCGACAAAGGGCCATGCGTCATTACCGCGGGATAGGCAAAACAATAGATTCTTGAGAGCCCGGGGCATGCCGACTCGTCTTTCACTAAAAACTCAAATGCAGGTCCTAAATCCGGTGATTCGGACAGCTCTTCGTCCTCACAACCCTGCGCAGGCTGATACCGATCGCGCCAGAAACGGATATGGGACGCGAAGCTTGCAAACTCAGGGCGCGCTTCAAGGTCGACCCTAAAGCCAGTAGCAAACACCAAAAAATCCAACTCAAAAAGCCCTTTGGGAGTGGACAACTGAACAACTCGGCCTCGCATCCCAGCCTGCAACACTGGGCAGCCCATGTTGAAACGCGCTTGAGAATGGCGAGAAACTCTTAATGTACTACCCCGAGGCGGCGGGGTTTGCTCAGCGTTCATGTAGTGCCGGATCCGCCAGCGCCAGTCATCAGGCAGTTGATGAAACCCTTGCGATAGACCTGGACTTCCGGCGCCTTTGCTTTTATTGATGAGTGGCATCACCGAACGTCGAATCAAAAGATCAACGCTTGCAGCGCCAGCCTCAAGCGCGGTGGCCGCGCTATCCATGGCGGAGGCACTGCCGCCGATCACACCAACCTTAAGCCCACGCAGCTTGTTGTAGTCCATCACATCCGAGGAATGGGCCCAGCTTTCCCGCGGGAGATGCTGAGCAAACTCAGGCACCCAAGATGAACCTAAGCCATCGCGGCCAGTCGCCAATACAACGCGCCGTGCAAAAACACTGATGACGCGATCGCTTACGCTTGCTCGCTGAATCGTGCTCGCGTCTTCACTGTTAGTTTGAATAATCGGCGCGCAACGACGAACCCTCAACTCCACTCGGTCTTGAGCTAAGGGCAGAACTTGTTCCACTAAGTGCAGGTTACGCACATCAAGCGAGAGCACCCGGCGATACCAGCGTAAGTAGTCCATCCACTGAAGGCGCGGTATTTTGTCGAGGGCGTCCCATGCGGACGTCCCATATTGAGCTTCAAACCAGGCCCGAAACGTTAAGGCAGGAATGCCTATAGCCGGGCCCACCAAGTGTTTTGGAGAACGTAAGGTTTCCATCCTCGCGGTCGTCGCCCAAGGGCCTTCGAATCCTTCCGGAGAGCGATCAAAAATCACGGCAGGTATGCCCTGCATTTTGAGCGCGGCAGCAGCCGCTAAACCTGCCATACCCCCACCAATAATGGCGACCTCCAACATCGTCTGGTGTTGATGAGTGCGCGGGATCACCCACGGCTTCGCAGGCAACTCAAGCCAGGCAAGGTCTTGCTTCAATCGCGATTCAAGTGCAGCTAGCGTCATGAAGTGATGGTCAGGTGTGAATATTGATTAGGCCAGCCTAGTGATTCGCTAGTCTATCCCGGCACCAGAATACTTCACCACCTCAGCCCATTTTCGAATTTCAGCCTCGAGATGCTTGCTCAAGCTGTGCGCTGTGCCGCCCGCGGGCTCAAGGCCCATACCGATAAGCCTTTGACGAATGACCGGGTCATTGAGAATACGATTACTCGCCTCGTTGAGTTTTCGAATGGCTTCAGGAGGCGCACCTTTGGGAAACAGGAGGGCAAACCAAGTCTGCGACTCGATCGGGATACCGAGCTCCTTCATGGTGGGAATATCCGGCAGGATTGGCGAGCGTTGCGGCGCGAGCACGGCAATAGGCCTGACCTGCCCGGCTTTGATGGCGCCCTGCGCACCGGTCACCAAATGGAACATGAGTTGCACCTGATTTGTGATCAAGTCGGTCGTGGCCTGCCCCACATTGTTATAAGGCACATGGACCATGAAAGTTTTGGTTTCTTTTTTATAGAGCTCAGCAGCGAGGTGCATCGAGCTGCCATTACCCGTGGAGGCGTAGTTTAATTGGCCCGGTTTGCTCCGCAAATATTCGGTAAACTCGCGCATGGATTTCGGCGGCAGATCATTATTCACCACAAGCACGTTGGAGACACCGCCTATCAAAATCACGGGATCAAAGTCTTTGATAGGATGAAAAGGCAAAGTCTTGTAAAGGCTGATATTGGTCGCCAAAGTGCCCGCCCAGGAGAAAAGCACGGTATAGCCGTCGTTCGACGAACGTGCCGCCATCGCCGCACCAATATTGCCGTTGGAGCCACCCCGGTTTTCCACAAAAACCCGCTGACCTAGTACCTTGGTGAGTTCGTCGGCAAAGACCCTGGACACTGGATCGGCGGTACCCCCACCTGCATTGGCGGGAACAATAATTCTCAGAGGCTTGCTGGGCCAGGGATCGGATTGCGCGCATGCATCGATACTAGTGACGGCAAGTAGTGCCCCCGACAAAAGCCACAGTGTCGCGACGACCCCGACCTGGAAACAAATTAAACGCGGCATGAAGACTCCCATCAAACCCTACGGTGATTCCCGGCCTCGAGCTGATTGTGCAAGACCGATCGATTGCCGGCTCTGAAAAAACCTCGGAGCCTTAGTCAAAGGATCGATGAACGAAAGTGTTTTTGCCAGCAACTGCAGAGGCTTTGTGTAATCGTCTGAATTGGCCGCCTGCAAGACGGGGTAAATGCGGTCGTTCAAGATCGGTATGCCGAGCGAAGAGAAGTGAATACGGATCTGATGCTTTTTGCCGGTCTGCGGTGTAATTCGGTACTTTGCAAGTTCGCCGCTTTGCTCCATACACTCAATGTGGGTGAAGGAGTTTGGTGCTTGTCCGTCAACCTCTTGCATCTGCATAAAAGACGAGCTCTCTTCGATAAACGAGGCATAGTCCATCGGAAACTTCAAGGCCTCACGTCGCGGTGCAATGGCTTCATAGGTCTTTTGAATTTCTTTGGTCTCAAACAACTTTTGATAGCGGCCTCGGCTACCGGGCTGTATCGTGAACATCACTAACCCAGAGGTCTCTCGGTCGATACGATGCATGGGCACCAGGCTTTCAATGCCGGTAGACTTTCTCAGCCTCACCAGGAGCGTTTCCTGCAAATGCTTGCCCGCTGGAACAACGGTGAGAAATGGTGGCTTATCCGCGACCAGCAAGTACTCATCCTGAAAAAGGACTGTTTCGGCAAAGGGAATTGGCGTTTCTGCGCCCACCTGCCGCGTATAAAACAGCTTGCGGTGAGGGCGATAGGGCTCATCGGACCTAATGGCAGAGCCTTTCTCGTAGGCGATTTCAGCCCGACCCATGCGCGCCAAAAGATCCTCACGTGACTGACCTCGAAATCGCACCTCAAGGTAATCGATCAACTTCGCCCAAGCGCCCTCTGGAAGCACGAGACGGCTAAGCATGACTCCCTCAACCCTGCCTAAGTGGTCGGCATCGAACTCAGTCATTGTCCGCCGCCAGTCTGAGCGCTCGGTTGATGCGCCACTCACGATCTGGTTCGTTCTTATAGACCTCTTCGATGGGTGTTTGCGTTTCTTGAAGTTTACTGTCCAAGGCGATTCGGTTGTCGAAGACAAAGCACTCGCCCTGCCATTCCCTCTCAGCATCGGGGATCTCTTTAAAATAATTCAAGATACCTCCCTGCAACTCGAAAACGTCAACCCCCATATCTAACATCCAGGCACTAGTTTTTTCGCAGCGGATGCCCCCAGTGCAGTACATTGCGACCTTTTTTCCTTGCGCCCGCCACTGCGGTACCTGCTCCTCAATGTAGCGCGGAAAGTCCCGAAAGTGCAGTACCCCCGGGTCAACAGCCCCCTTAAAGTGGCCGAGCTTAAATTCGAAACTGTTGCGGTTATCGAGCACGACCACATCATCGCGGGCCATTAACTCGCGCCACTCCTGTGGTCGCAAGGCTTGCCGAGGGCGATTGATCGCATTTACGCCACTCACCCCAAGCGCAACGATTTCACGTTTGATCTTGACACGCATATGCTTGAAAGGCTTGGTCTCACAAGCGCTACGCTTGAACTGCATATCGCTAAAAACACCTTCGAATTCTTCGAGCAGAGCCTTCTCGAAAGCATCCAGTGCGCTAAGACCTGCGGCGACCATGCCGTTAATCCCCTCTGAAGCCAGCAAAATACTTCCTGAGAGGTCGGCAGACAGTTCTTTGAGACGCGCGGCCACCGCCGGCGGATCGCTCAAGGGAGCGAACTTATAGAAGGAGCTATGCCAAAGAGTATCTGAATCGGAAACCATGCTAAATCATACCCGTTGTGTCTTCCTTGCATGCGCCTTCCCTGCCTGTGCCATGCCTTGAGAAGCACTGTTGTGAAACCCGCAAGGAAACGGGCACCCTGGGCAGCTTACAATTGCAGCAATGTTCAAACCCTTCGAAAGCCGTGGAACGGTGCCAAGCTCGGCGCAACAGGCAAATGGGGTATTGCTCTGGATGTGCGCCATCATCGCGGTGACGCAGTTGGGCTTTGGTGCCATCGTGCCGGTCCTGCCGCTTTACGCAAAATCCTTCGGTGTTTCGGTCTCTGCAATCGGCTTCACAATCGCCATCTATGGCCTGGCGCGCTTTGTGACGGCCATACCCTGCGGGAGATTATCTGATTTTCTCGGCCGACGCCCCACCTTGGCACTTGGAGGCCTAATCTCGGGCCTAGGCAATATCTGGTGCGCTTTAGCCAGCCAATATCCCGAATTCCTGGTCGCACGCTTTGTGTCGGGTGCAGGAGCGTCCATGGTGCTCACCATGGGATCGGTGATTCTCGCGGATATCAGCCCGCCTGAGCGTCGCGGACGCATGATGGCCACCTATCAAGGAGTATTTCTTTTTTCGTTTGGCATTGGCCCTTTCCCCGGAGGCCTGCTTGCCGAGCATTTCGGCCTAGCCGCACCGTTTTACGTTTATGCGCTGGCCAGTGTCATTGGGGCGCTGCTCGCCTGGTTCGCCATTCCCGAAACACGCAACTTCACCAGCAGAGTGTTTGGCGCGAAGATCTTTACACCCTTGCCCTTTATGGCACAGGTGAAGACTCTCACAAGGAACAAAGGCTTCATGCTGGTCAGTTTGATTGGCTTGGCTGGCGCGGTTAGCAGAACCGGTGCAATCTTCGCGCTCGTACCGATTCTCGCGACTCAAAAGCTTGGCCTGAGCACCGGCCAAATTGGTTCCGGGCTCGGCATCGCCTGCGTCGTTGGGTTGATTTCGAGCTATCCTGCGGGCGCCATAGCTGATCGCTATGGTCGTAAAATTGTGATCGTGCCGTCGACGATTTTGAACGGCGTATCCATGGCTGTTTTCGCTCTGGTCCCGACGGTCACTGGGTTTATGCTCGCCTTCCTCCTCTGGGGAATTGCTTCAGCAATTAATGGGTCAGCACCCGCCGCCTATGCTGCTGATCATGCGCCCTCCGGCATGAATGCAATGGCCATGAGCAGTTTTAGAATGCTCGCTGATCTCGGCTATGTCATTGGTCCGGTCGTTTTAGGCTTGCTGGCCGATTGGAAAGGTGCAGAGTTTGCCTTGTGGTGCGCCGCCCTGCTCACCATCTTCGTCGGCGTACTCTTTGCAAGACTCGCGCCGGAGACTCTCGCCAAAAATGTTTAAAGTACTTATCGCTGGAGCCGGTATTGGCGGCTTGACTGCTGTACTCGCCTGTCTGAAACGGGGCATAGATGTCGAAGTTTACGAGCAAGCCAGTGCGCTAAAGGAAGTGGGCGCGGGCCTGCAACTTTCCGCCAACGGAACGCGGGTTTTATATGAACTCGGCATGGAAGACGAACTCAAGCGCTTGAGTTGCGAGGCTATCGGCAAAGAAATAAGACTTTGGAATAGCGGAGAAACCTGGAAACTCTTTGATCTTGGTGCGGAGTCGGTCGCGCGCTACGGATATCCCTATTTCACGGTCTATCGACCCGATTTGCATCGTATGTTGATCGATGCGGTCCGGGCGATTAAACCGGATGCGATTCACCTCAATGCACGCTGTCTTGGCTTTGAACAAGATACTACCGGCGTGGTCTTGCAGCTTGAGAGTGGCCATGTTCGCGGTGATGTATTAATTGGTGCGGATGGTGTTCACTCGCAAATTCGGCAAGGCTTGTTTGGTCACGATAGCCCTGAGTTTACGGGGCTCTTAGCCTGGCGCGGCGTGATTCCGATGGAGCGACTGCCCGAACGGTTGCACCGTAAGGTGGGCACCAACTGGGTCGGCCCGGGCGGACATGTGGTGCACTACGCTTTGAATGCCGGTCGATTGATGAACTTTGTCGGCATCAAGGAGCGTAGCGATTGGACCGTTGAGTCCTGGAATGTAGAAGGGAGCACTGAAGAATGTCTGGCCGATTTTGCAGGTTGGAACGAAGACATTCAACTGATGATCCGAGCCATCGACATACCCTATAAATGGGCTCTGATGACTCGTGCTCCCTTGCCCCAGTGGAGCAAAGACCGTGTGAGCTTGCTGGGCGACGCCTGTCACTCAACCCTGCCCTTTCTTGCGCAGGGCGCAGTGATGGCGATTGAAGACGGCTTTATTTTGGCGCGCGCACTCTTTGAGTATCGAGATGCCCCGAGCGCACTGCGCCGATACGAAGCCGCGCGGCGCCTGCGCACAACGCACATTGTGGAAGGTGCTGCCGGCAACGCCAAGCGCTTTCACAATCCTGAGCTGGCCCATGCCGAGGGCGCACGCGCCTATATTGATCGAGAATGGCGAGAAGACCGAGTCAGAGAGCGCTATGAATGGCTATTTACTTACGATGCGAGCACGGTACCCGTGTGAGCGTTCCGCGAACTCAACAGATTTAGCTCGACATCGGTATCCATGAGCTAGTGTGTTGTTCCAGGACCGTTTTGACTTTAGGAAAGCCCATGAATGCTGCAATCCCTCGACGCTTGCAAGCCTCCACATCAAGAGCCTCGCGCGCTCTAGCCAGTCTCTTTGCCCTGAGCTGTGCATTAACCTGCGCCTGGCCCTTGCAAGCCCAAGCCGCCTGGCCCGAGCAACCCATCAACATGATCCTCGCCTACGCACCAGGCGGTGGTACAGACATTATTGCTCGTGCCATCGCGCCATTTATTGAAAAGCAACTTGGTGCGGGTGCGCGAATCACCATTATTAACCGACCTGGAGCCGGGGGCGATATTGGCTTCGGGGCCATTGCGTCCGCTCAACCCGATGGCTACACCATTGGCTTTATCAACACGCCACCGGTGATGACCATCCCAATCGAGCGCAAATCGAACTGGGGATTGAATAGTTTTGAGTTTCTGGGCAATGTCGTGGACGATCCAGGTACCTTTTGTGTGCATGCCGAGAGTCCCTTCAAGACCCTCGCTGATTTGGCAGCTTACGCCAAAACGAATCCCAAAGCAGTCACGGTAGGTACCACGGGCATTGGTTCTGACGATCACCTAGCCATGCTTATGTTCGAGAAGAGCGCCGGTGTATCCATGACCCATGTCCCTTTTAAGGGAAGTTCGGAGACCCGCACCGCGCTCACCGGCATGCATATTGCCGTTGCAGCCATTAACGTAGGTGAAGCTCTTCAGTACCTAAAGGGTGGCTCGCCTTTTCGTTGTCTGGGCCAAATGACCGCAGTCCGTATGTCGGCAGCGCCCGACTGGCCGACCTTCAAAGAGCAAGGCTACAACTTTGAAATGGCCTCTTTGCGCGGTATCGCCGCCCCTAAGGGCCTGCCTGCGACGATTCGCGAGCGTCTCGCCTCTGCGATTGAAAAGGCTGCTGCCGATCCCGCCTTTAGAGCTCAAGCTGAGCGCGCCTTTGCGCCCGTGCGTTATCTGGGTCCCGTCGCCTATGAAGCTGAACTGCGGGCCGGTGACACCCAATTCAGGCAGCTCTGGAAAGAGCTACCTTGGACTGACAAATAGCGCGCCAGTGATCAACAATGATGCAAGCTTTACCGGAGTATTGAAATGAACGACATCCTTATTCGCGGCGGCACCGTTGTTGATGGTACTGGTGCAGCACCCTATCGCGCCGATGTTGCGATCAAGGACGGCCGCATCAGTGAATTGGGAAAAGATGGGGTCAGCCTCGGCATCGCAAGGCGAACTATTGACGCTGACGGTCTATTGGTCATGCCGGGATGGGTCGATATTCACACCCACTATGACGGCCAGGCGACCTGGGATCCCTACATGTCGCCCTCTTCTTGGAACGGCGTCACGACCGCCATTATGGGGAACTGCGGAGTGGGCTTCGCGCCGGCGCACAAGCACCAGCGCGAATGGATGTAATTGATGGAAGGCGTGGAGGACATTCCTGGAGCGGTACTCAACGAAGGTGTGCGCTGGGATTGGGAAACGTTTCCGGAGTACTTAGACGCTCTGGCGAGCATGCCGCGCTCAATGGATATCGGTGCGCAAATCCCGCACGGCGCATTGCGCGTTTACACCATGGGGGAGCGTGGGGCTCGTCGCGAAGTGGCGACGGAAGATGATATTAAACGAATGGCGTCACTCGCAAAAGAGGCCATACAGGCTGGGGCCTTCGGCTTTACCTCATCCAGAGCCGTGGTTCACCGCACCAAGCGTGGTGAGCCGGTACCGAGCCTCGGAGCACCACTTCACGAGATGCTCGCCATTGCCCGCGCAGTGGGAGAAACCGGCAAGGGAGTGTTGCAACTTATCTCCGACTTCGATGATTTGAATGAAGAGTTTTCGCTGATGCGGGAATGTGCACGTGTGAGCGGACGGCCGCTTTCCTACACACTACTACAACATGACTTCTTGCCGGAGCGTTGGCGCGAGGTACTCAAACGTACTAGTGCTGCCCGCTTGGAAGGCTTGGATATCAAGGCTCAAGTGGCCTGTAGACCGATTGGCATGATTCACGGCCTGGAATGCTCCATGCATCCTTTCTTCATGACACCGGGCTACCTCAGCGTGGCTGATTTGCCGCTGTCAGAGAGAGTGCTGCGCTTACGCGTTTCGCAACTACGTGCCCGTATTTTGCAAGAGGCCTCCGTCAAGCCCGGTAACCGCAGACTTGACAGCATTACTCAAGACTTACACAAGCTTTTCCCCATCGGCGATACAGCGAATTACGAGCCCGACCCGCAGACGAGCGTTGCGGCCCTAGCCGAGCGCCTTGGACGACATCCGCAAGATCTTGCTTATGATCTACTGCTCGAAAACGATGGCAAAAAGAAATTCTATTTCCCGCTTTACAACTATACCGAGTCGAATCTCGATGCCGTGCGTGAAATGCTGACCCATCCCGCAACCCTGCTTGGGCTGGGCGATGGTGGCGCGCATGTTGGCTACATTTGCGATGCCAGCTACCCAACCTTCTTGCTCACTCATTGGGCACGGGATCGCGAGCGTGGCCCAAAGTTAAGCCTGGAATTCCTGGTACATGCACAAACTCAGAGAAATGCGCTCGGCATGGGCCTGCGCGATCGCGGCGCCATTTTGCCCGGCATGCGTGCGGATATCAATTTGATTGACTTTGAAAGGTTAGGCCTCTCGGCACCTGAGATGACCTATGACTTACCAGCCGGCGGACGTCGTTTGATCCAACGTCCTTCTGGCTATTCGGCAACGCTCGTGAATGGCGACGTGGTCATGCAGAACGGCGAGGCGACAGGTGCTCTACCAGGGCGCTTGGTGCGCGGTGCGCAACCCTAAGTTGGGCGATCACCAATAATCGAGATTAGCTCTGGTACGAACGCCTCGCCGTGCCCGGCGGCCACGGCCGCATCAAGTGTGCGCTTCACGGCATCCGCAATCGTGTGGTCACATGCGCCATCCCTAGCCATGGTGTTGTAATAGCTCAAGTCCTTTTGTGCATTCACAATCGTGAACTTTAGACCGCTCGGGTCGTCGTTGAGCAGATAGGGCTTTAGACGCTCCAGGGGTACACCGGCCCCACCGCCCTTAGCTAGCACCTCCACGAACGTTTGAGTATCAATGCCCGCACTTCGCGCACAGGCTGCGGCCTCTGAAAGTACTGACACCATCCCCAGCGCAACAAAATTATGAAGCAACTTCATGCGGTGCCCAGATCCAACTGGGCCAGCGTGGACGATATTCTCAGCGAAACACTCCAGCACGGGTTTGCAGCGTGCGAACACGTCGGCATCGCCACCCACTAAAAGATTGAGGCGACCTTCAGCAGCCTCTTTAGAGGTGCGAGTCATCGGCGCATCCAGGAAAAATCCGCCTCGTTCGGCAACTTTTTTTGCCAACATCTCTGTGGAAGTCGGCACGGCGGTGGAACAGTCGATCACCACGGCACTTGGGCGCAAGCCTTTCAGCACCCCGCTCTCGCCCAGCAGAATGGCTTCCACCTGCGGCGTACCAGTTACACACAGGAGCACGATCTCGACCTGCGAGGCCAATTCCGAAGCCGTCAATACAGTGCGAGCACCTGCGGCAATCAAAGCATCAAGTGGCTGATTTCCAGAATGCTCCAGAAGCAGTAAGGAGTGACCGTGCTTAAGAAGGTTACTAGCAATCCCCTGGCCCATAATTCCAACGCCTATCACCCCGATTTTCATTTTCATCGCGCGGCTCCTGCCCATTCATGTCAATGCCTAAAACATCATTGTAGAGCGAAGGGTCGATTTTTTTGCGCAAACGACTGCGCAGCACTTCACGACCGAGTCCCCTCTTATCCTCTGCGAGAATTATGCGGGTGAGCACAATTGGTTAGACTCAAAGCCATCGCTCTTGAATTATCCTGTGAGGCGAGATTACTTTGAGGTCAAAATGCCCGCAAATTCAAACCTGATTCACCGCGCCTAGTGGCTCGTCCTTTGAAGCTTTCCGCCTTACTTCAATCCTTTCGCTCGCGCCAAGCTGCCATGCCCTTCATCATGTTGACGGTCTTGATTGACATGCTCGCAATCGGCCTGATCATCCCAGTGTTGCCCGCGATGATCGGAAGTTTCTCAAGCTCGCAAGCCGATCAGGCCTACTGGTATGGGTTGGTCGCATTTGCTTTCGGATTCGCCAATTTTCTTGGTTCCCCAATTGTCGGCGCTCTGTCCGACCAATATGGGCGCCGACCCGTCCTGCTCTTGGGTTTCTTGGGGCTTGGCGTAAGTTTCTTTGGGACGGCACTTGCTTCGACACTAGGGATGATCATCGCAGTGCGCATCTTGGGGGGTGCCATGCAGTCCAATGCCACGATTGCCAACGCCTACGTCGCAGACATCACCGCCCCACTGGAGCGCGCCAAACAATTTGGTCTCCTCGGGGCAATGGTTGGGCTGGGTTTTATTATTGGGCCGGTCATGGGTGGCTTACTCGGTGCGATTGATTTGCGCCTGCCTTTTTTAGCGGCGGGCTCGCTCGCAGTAACCAATTTTGTGTACGGTTATTTCGTACTACCCGAATCACTCAGCCTGGATAAGCGCAAGCCGTTCGACTGGAAGGCGGCCAACCCGGTCACCGCCGTCAAGGCGATGGCGCAACTCAAAGGTGTAGGCACCTTAGTTGGTGTAGTCGCCTTTAGTGGCCTCGCTCAGTTTATGCTGTATACCAGTTGGGTGCTCTACACCAGTTTTAAATTCGGTTGGGGGCCGCTTGAAAATGGCTGGTCATTGGCCGTGGTGGGAATGGTCTCGGTGATCGTTCAAGGGTTTTTAATGGGGCGTTTACTCAAGATTTTCACGGCTCAGAAGTTGGTCATCTTGGGTTTAATCTCCTCGGCCATCGCTTATGCGCTGTGGGGGCTAGCGAGTGAAGGCTGGATGATGTACGCCATCATCGGTATCAACATTCTGGGCGGCACCGTTACTGCGGCGGTGCAAAGCCTGATCTCGGCGGCCGCCGATAGCAAAAGTCAAGGTCAGACTTTGGGCGCCGTGAGTTCCTTGACCAGCTTAACGGCGGTCATCGCACCCGTTCTCGCAGCGCCCTTGCTCGTGGCCGTCTCGCATTACCCTCAAGGTGATTGGCGCATTGGCGCACCGTTTTATGTGTGCGCCTTGTTACAAACAATATCGTTGCTCCTTGCGATCCAATATTTTCGAAGCGATGCTGGAAAAAAGGAATCTTAGGCATCCACCGCGCTGTCAAAAACTTCTTGTCGGGCAACACGCGCAATAAGTTCAATCAGGCGAACGGTGTGCCAGACGCATCGAACATCCCTTCAAAGAGCGCAGAACTTAAATAGCGTTCGCCCGAATCCGGTAGCACCACCACAATGGTTTTGCCCGCACTTTCGGGTTTGTGAGCCCAGCGAAGCGCGGCAGCGGCGGCAGCGCCACAGGAAATGCCCACGAGTATCCCCTCTTCGCGCGCCAAACGACGAGCCGTATCGAGCGCTTCCTCGTTGCTCACCTGCTCAATCACATCGACCACGCTCATGTCCAATATATCGGGTACAAATCCCGCTCCTATGCCCTGAATCTTATGCGGACCGGGCTTTAGTTCGACCCCTTCGCGAGTTTGGCTGAGAACCGGGCTGGCACTCGGTTCAACCGCAATGGAGAGAATAGGTTTCATCTTTTTTAGATACCGAGACACACCGGTAATCGTGCCGCCCGTACCTACCCCCGCCACAAAAATATCTACGGCTCCATCGGTATCCTGCCAAATTTCAGGGCCCGTGGTGGTTTCGTGGATCGCTGGATTGGCAGGGTTTTTGAACTGTTGCAAAAGCACATACTTAGGGTCGCTTGCTGCGATCTCCTCCGCTTTGGCAATCGCACCTTTCATGCCTTTGGCACCCTCGGTGAGAACCAATTTGGCGCCGTAGGCGAGCAGTAATTTGCGACGCTCGATGCTCATCGTATCCGGCATGGTCAGCGTGCAAGGAATACCTCGCGCTGCGGCCACAAAAGCTAAGGCGATGCCCGTGTTACCACTGGTAGGTTCAACAATTTCTTTGCCAGGGCCTAGAACACCTCGCTTTTCTGCATCCCAAATCATCGCCGCGCCAATCCGACATTTGACCGAATAAGCTGGATTTCTCCCCTCAATCTTGGCGAGCACGGTGGCTTTGGCACCCTCAGTGATTCGGTTTAAGCGAATCAGGGGCGTATGCCCAATGGAAAGTGAATTGTCTGAAAAAATCTTTGCCATTTGGTTCTCTCCTATTCAAGGATCGTAGATTACCGCACTAGCGAACCAGCCTTAAATGGTGCAAGACCTGATCGCCGTAGCCAACCCAGTGAATCTCCATATCCCGCACTCGCATGACCGGAACACCGCGCTTCAGATCAAACGGACCTGTCAGCCAAAGGAAGTTTTGATCCCCCCAATTTTTGTCCGTGGGAAACCACTTTAGATCAAAGAAAGCTTCGGCTACGGGCGCGCAGGCGGGTCGCTGTAGGCTACTCAGTTCGACCTCGGACGGCACGCGCCATTGCACAGCCACGTCGTTGGCACGTTCGTTTTGACGGAGCGCCTCGCGCATCGCCTCACGGTAGGTGAGTAGCTTACCGGGAATATTTGAGAGCTTGTCTTCACTACGACAGTTATTACCATCCCAATGTTGGCCAATCACACAGCGCTGCCAGATCAAAGCGCTACGCGGATCGCGCAAAAATTCACCCGTCCCCAACACTTCAAAGACGTTGGACTCGCAGGCCAACCCAGGTACAACATAAAAAAAGGCCAGTAGCGATGCTACCAGCCCTTTTGCAAGGCCTAGAACCATTTCCGCTTAATCTGCGTATTGACCAGAGGCTTTGATAATGGGCACCCATTTATCAATTTCGGACTTCAACCAAGTACGAAGACTGTCAGAAGTCTGCTTTTCCTTCGGCACAATTTCGGCACCCAACTCGGCAATTTTCTTGATCACTTCCGGTTGTTTCAAGGATTCTTGAACCGCCAAAGTCAAGCGCTCTTGAATCGCCTTAGGCGTCCCTTTGGGAGCGTAGACACCATGCCAAACCACCATTTGGAAGCCCTTGAGGCCACCCTCTTGCAAAGTCGGGGCATTGGGTAAAGCGGCAATCCGTTTGTCCGTCGTTACGCCATAAAACTTGACCGTCCCGGCATTGATTTGAGGAATGGTTTGAGTCGTTTGATCGCAGAGCACTTCGACCTGGCCACCCAAGAGATCGGCCATCGCAGGCGCGGTTCCCTTATAGGGCACGGTCGTTAAGTCGACTCCAATGGCTTTCTGAAATAACATACCGCAAAGCTGCGAAACCGCGCCTAAGCCCGCATGCGCAAGATTAACCTTCTCTTTGTTTTCACGCAGATAGGGAATCAACTCTTGCATATTATTGGGTGGGAAGCCTTTTTTGGCGAGCAAGGTCATGGGCACATCC
>JANLRI010000554.1:0-2052 GCA_031361565.1 Betaproteobacteria bacterium
GGGTCAGGATGCAACACCCGAGCAACGAGACGAACTCCGTAAAGATCTGGGGCTAGACGCGCCCTTCTATGTTCAGTTTGGGCGCTTCGCCAAAAATGCGGCCCAAGGTGAGTTCGGCATTTCTTATCGCCAGGGCCGGAAGGTTTCAACGCTCATGAAGGAACGCTTTCCGGCCACGCTCGAGTTGGCCCTGACGGCTTCCTTGGTGGCTCTGTTGGTTGGTATTCCGGTGGGGGTCTATACCGCACTACGACGACGTGGGTTTTTATCGAATGCCTTTCTGGTCATTTCCCTGATTGGCGTGTCGCTGCCGACCTTCCTCATCGGCATTTTGTTGATTCTCTTTTTCGCCGTCTTGTTGGGGTGGTTGCCATCTTTCGGACGCGGCGACACGGTCGCTCTGGGTGCCTGGACTTCTGGTTTTTTCACCGCGGACGGACTCAAGCATTTAATACTTCCTTCGATCACCTTGAGTCTATTTCAGCTCACCTTGATCCTGCGTCTGGTGCGCTCTGAGATGCTGGAGGTGCTGCGTACCGACTACATTAAGTTTGCCCGGGCGCGGGGCTTGAGTAATCGCACGGTCCACTTTGGTCACGCCTTGAAGAATACCTTGGTGCCGGTGATGACCATTACCGCGCTCCAACTGGGCTCACTCATTGCCTTCGCCATCATTACCGAAACAGTGTTCCAGTGGCCGGGCACGGGATTGTTGTTTATTCAAGCCGTGCAGTCCGCCGATATTCCCATCATGGCCGCCTATCTTTGCTTAATTGCTTTGATTTTTGTAGCGATTAATTTGATTGTTGACCTGCTCTATTTTGTCGTCGATCCGCGCTTGCGTTCCGCACACTAAATTTGGCACAGCAAACATCAAGCAATGGTCACTGCACATTAGTTTCTGCTCATTAAGGAAAGCGTTATATGCTCGACAAAACTCTCGACTCGGAAAGCTTGGAGCACGGCTCGCATAGCGCAATTGCCGAAAACGCCGGTCGTTACCTCGGCCAGTCTCAGGCATTTCAATCGATAAAGAGCTTCACGAAAGAGCTCACTCGAATTCGCCGCATCCTGCATCAAAACCCCGAGCTGGGCTTTGAGGAAAACTTCACATCAAACTTAGTGGCGGATGAACTGCAACGCTATGGCGTCGACCACATTGAGCGCGCCATCGGTAAAACCGGGGTGGTCGCCAGCATCAAGGGCGCCTTACCCTTGGTTCCCGGCAAGCACAGCAGCATTGGCCTACGCGCCGACATGGACGCTTTGCCGATGAAGGAAGAAAACGAATTCTTGCACCGTTCGAAAGCGAACAGCCGCATGCATGCCTGCGGCCACGATGGTCACACCACGATGCTTTTGGGAGCCGCTCGCTACCTGGCCAAAACGCGCCAGTTTGCCGGCACCGTCAACCTGATTTTCCAGCCCGGAGAAGAAGGCTATGCGGGCGCCAAAGCCATGATTCAAGATGGCCTCTTTGAGCGCTTCCCGTGCGATGCGGTATTTGCGATGCACAACTGGCCTTCTCTGGCGCCCGGCAAACTCGCGGTACGTCCGGGGCCGGTGATGGCGGCCGCAGACCGCATCACCATCAAAGTGGAGGGTCGTGGCGGCCACGGCGCTCACCCCTACCTTGCGATTGACCCAGTCTTAGTCGCCGCCCACATCATTACCGCGGTACAGAGCATTGTGTCGCGTAATGTTAGCCCGATAGACTCTGCGGTGGTCAGCCTATGCTCCGTGCAAGCTGGCAACCCTGGTGCCATGAGTGTGATCCCTCGCGAAGTTGAAATCGTGGGGACGGTGCGCACCTTCAAGCTCGAAACCCAAAACATGGTTGAGGCTCGCCTCAAGACTCTGATCGAATCCGTTGCCGAAGGCTTCGGAGCCAAGGCCACGGTTCACTATGAGCGTGTGTATCCGCCCACCATCAATTCGCCCGACGAGGCCGAATTCGGCGCCAACGTTGCTCGCGAATTGGTTGGGGCAGAGAATTTCGTTGGCGACTTAGACCCTAGTATGGGCGCTGAAGATTTTTCTTTTATGCTCTTG
>JANLRI010000557.1:0-2841 GCA_031361565.1 Betaproteobacteria bacterium
CGAGCATCGAGCCAGCCTTGGCAATCGAGTCATAGTCCATGTCGGTTTGCATCATGATGTCCGCAGGGAGCACCGGCATCGAGGAGCCTCCGGGGATGACCATCTTCAGTTTCTTGCCATCGCGCATGCCGCCGGCTAACTCCAGGAGCTTGGCGAAGGGCGTACCCATTGGAATCTCATAGTTGCCAGGACGTTCGACATCACCCGAAATAGAGAATATCTTGGTGCCACCATTATTAGGCTTACCGGTCTCTAAAAACTTAGCTCCGCCATTGCGAATAATCCAGGGCACGGCGGCAAAGGTTTCGGTGTTATTGATCGTAGTCGGTTTGCCATACAAACCGTAGCTGGCCGGAAACGGCGGCTTGAAGCGAGGTTGACCCTTTTTGCCTTCGAGCGACTCCAACAAAGCCGTTTCCTCTCCGCAAATATAGGCACCATAACCATGGAAGGCGTGGAGCTGGAAGGAAAAGTCGGAGCCAAGAATATTATTCCCGAGATAGCCAGCCGCACGAGCCTCTTCCAAGGCCTCTTCAAAGCGAGCATAGGTATCCCAGACCTCGCCGTGAATGTAGTTGTAACCCACCGTGATGCCCATTGCGTAGGCCGCGATGATCATGCCCTCGATCACGATATGAGGGTTGTAACGCAGAATGTCGCGATCCTTGAACGTACCAGGCTCGCCTTCATCCGAATTGCAAACCAAGTACTTTTGACCTGGGAAAGTGCGAGGCATGAAGCTCCACTTCAAACCGGTCGGGAAACCCGCCCCACCGCGACCCCGCAAGGCGGAGGACTTAACCTCAGCAATCACTTGTTCAGGAGTGAGTTTCTCAGCCAGAATCTTGCGTAAAGCGGCGTAACCTTCACGGGCCTCGTAGGCCTTCACATTCCAACCCTCGGCGCACGTCAGGCCCGCATAAATTTGCGGCTGAATATGGCGCCCGTGGAAACAACTTTCCATATACGGCGCACGAATGGCCGGTACAACTTTGGCAGCGCCCATTAAGGAATCACTTGCGCCCATGACTGGTCCTAACACTGGTGTTCACTGAATTGAATCCGCTGGTTTGCATTTCGCGTGTTTCTGTATTTTTCTTAGCTGAATTACTGGTTACCGGTCTGCTTTAAATCAGCAAGCAGCGCGTCAAGTTTGGCTTGGTCCATAAAACTACACATCTGCTTATTGTTCACGAGCATTACGGGCGCATCACCGCAGGCACCGAGACATTCGCTTTCCTTCAAGGTGAACATGCCATCAGAAGTCGTCTCGTTGTAATCCACGCCAAGCTTGTTCTTCAGGTACTCACCGGCCTTGGTTCCGTCACGCAGAGCGCAGGGCAGACAGGTACAGACCGCGAGCTTGAATTTACCCACGGGTTTGTTGTTGTACATGTTGTAGAAGGTGGCGACCTCGGCAACCGCAATCGAGGTCATGCCGACATAGGCCGCCAGGTCATCAATCACCTCGGGGCTGAGCCATTTGGATTCGTCTTGGGCAATGGCTAACGCGGCCATAATCGCCGATTGACGCTGATCCGCCGGATACTTGGCCAACTCTTTATCGATCAAACGGTAGGCTGCTGGCGAAAGCAGACCGGATTTCATTACCGCGCTCATCGGTCAATCTCCCCGAACACAATATCTTGCGTACCAATTATCGTCACCACGTCGGCAATCATGTGGCCGCGTGACATCTCATCTAGGGCCTGCAAATGAGGAAAGCCTGGTGCGCGAATCTTCAAACGATAGGGCTTATTAGCGCCATCCGACAAAATGTAGATTCCGAACTCACCCTTGGGATGCTCGATAGCAGCGTAGGCCTCACTCGCAGGGACATGGAAACCTTCAGTAAAGAGCTTGAAATGATGAATAAGCTCCTCCATATTGGTTTTCATGTCGGTGCGCTTAGGAGGCGACACCTTCAAGTTCGAGGTCATCACCGGACCAGAGTTCTTGCGTAACCAGGTCACGCACTGCTGAATGATGCGGTTGGATTGACGCATTTCTTCCACACGGACAAGGTAACGGTCGTAACAATCGCCGTTCTTACCCACAGGAATATCAAAATCCATGAGGTCATAGACTTCATAGGGCTGTTGCTTGCGCAAATCCCACTCAATACCCGAGCCACGCAGCATCGCTCCACTGAATCCCATGGCCTTGGCTCGCTCGGGGGTGACCACCCCCACGCCGACCAAACGCTGCTTCCAAATACGATTATCGGTGAGCAGAGTCTCATACTCGTCGATATATGCCGGAAAGCGCTTGGTGAAATCTTCAATGAAGTCGAGCAAGGAACCCTCGCGGTTCTTGTTCATCTCTTTAATCGCCGCCGCATTGCGCAGTTTATTGACCTTGTACTGAGGCATTTCGTCAGGCAGGTCGCGATACACGCCACCCGGACGATAGTAGGCCGCATGCATACGCGCACCGGAGACCGCCTCGTAGCAGTCCATCAAATCTTCACGCTCACGGAAAGCGTACAAGAATACGGTCATGGCGCCCACGTCGAGCGCATGCGCACCCAGCCAAAGCAAATGATTCAGCACGCGAGTAATTTCGTCGAACATCACGCGAATGTACTGAGCACGTAAGGGCACGTCCACGCCGAGCATCTTTTCAATCGCCATTACATAGGCGTGCTCATTACACATCATCGACACGTAGTCGAGACGGTCCATGTAGGGCACGCTTTGCAAATAGGTACGGGTTTCGGCGAGCTTTTCAGTGGCGCGATGCAACAAGCCAATATGGGGATCAGCACGCTGCACGACTTCGCCGTCGAGCTCAAGCACCAAGCGCAGCACGCCATGGGCCGCAGGATGCTGTGGGCCAAAG
>JANLRI010000609.1:0-5140 GCA_031361565.1 Betaproteobacteria bacterium
CGCCAGCACCCCCGAAATCGACAAGGGGATATTGGTCATGAACTCTGGCTTAAAGAAACCCAGAGAAATTGCCCAGAACGCAAAGGTAAAGCCCAAAGCGGCCAGGGAAAACGCCACCGGGAAGCCAATGACCATAAAGAGGATTAGCGCTCCGAACATGGTCGGAGCCATCATAGTCATCGTCATTGCAGAGGCCTCTCGTAGGTTACATCCATATTGTATTGACCGGTTAGAAAACCGATTCTCTTAATCAACTCTGATATCCCTTGTATGAAAACCAGTGCACAACCGAGAGGCAACAAAATGACAAATGGCCAGCGAATCAAACCGCCGGCATTAGACGACATTTCGCCACTATTGAACGCATTCATAAAAGTGGGTAAGGCCAGCTTCGAAATGAGGAACATTGACGGCAAGAGGAAAAAGATAATGCCGAGCACATCAATGATCGCTTTCGTGCGAGGCGCTCGAGTGCCATAAATAATGTCGACTCGCACGTGCTCGTTGCGTTTCAAGGTGTAGGCGGCGCCCAACATCACCGTTGCTGCAAACATGTACCACTGCAATTCCAAGGCACCATTCGAGCTGTTATCGAATATTTTTCGCCATGAAGCATTGCCTGCGCTGACCAGGCAGGACAATAGAATCATCCAAGACGCAACCCAGCCGATTTTGTGATTGACCCAGTCAATCCCTTCCGCCAACTTTATGAGTGGTTTCATATGTCTCCAACACTTGGTTCATGCAAGCGAAGGAGTATAAGCGATGGCGAAAGGGTCCTTTAGGGTAAACGAGGCGCGAATGAGATGCGCGCGTCAGGACTTACCCTATCTTTTTCGTACCGGCGGAAGATCGGTACACACACCCTCGAATACCTCAGCGGCCATGCCGATGGACTCGCCGAGCGTGGGGTGAGGATGAATGGTTTTACCGATGTCGACCGGGTCGCAGCCCATTTCAATCGCCAAGGCCATTTCGCCAATCATGTCGCCGGCATGCGTACCAACAATGCCGCCCCCGATGATGCGATGGGTTTCTTCATCAAAAATAAGCTTTGTAAAGCCTTCATCACGTCCGTTGGCAATAGCGCGACCCGAGGCTGCCCACGGGAAAACCGACTTGCCAAACTTGATACCCTGCGCCTTGGCTTGATCTTCGGTAACGCCAACCCAGGCCACTTCCGGATCGGTATAAGCCACCGATGGTATGACTTTCGCATCGAAGTAACTCTTTTGCCCGGCGGCAGCTTCTGCGGCCACGTGGGCCTCATGAACCGCTTTATGAGCCAGCATCGGCTGGCCGACCACGTCGCCAATCGCAAAAATATGAGCGACGTTGGTGCGCATCTGACGATCAACTTCGATAAAACCACGATCAGTGACGGCCACGCCCGCTTTTTCTGCCGAAACGTTCTTGCCATTAGGACTACGCCCGACTGCGCTAAGCACCAAATCATAGAGCTGGGCTTCGCTCGGAGCGTTTTCTCCCTCGAAGCCTACAAGGATACCTTCGGGCTTCGCCTCCGCCTTGACGGTTTTGGTTTTAAGCATCAATTTGTCAAAACGTTTTTCGTTGAACTTTTGCCAGACCTTCACCAAGTCTCGGTCCGCACCGGGCATGAGGCCATCCAGCATTTCAACAACGTCGACCCGTGCGCCAAGAGTGGAATACACGGTAGCCATTTCCATGCCAATAATGCCGCCACCAATCACCAGCATGCGCTTGGGCTTGCTGGTCAGTTTCAGCGCTCCGGTCGAATCGACAATACGTGGATCGTCCGGCAAGAAAGGCAGATGTACGGGCTGGCTACCCGCTGCAATGACTGCCTTGGCAAAACGAATCACTTGTTTCGCACCCGTGCGATCTTGAGCGGTGCCCGTGGTCGTTTCGACTTCAACATGATGAGCGTCAAGGAAATTACCGTAACCTCTCACCACGGTTACTTTGCGTGCTTTAGCCATGCCGACCAAACCTGTCGTGAGCTTGCCAACGACGCTGTCCTTCCAGCCGCGCAGTTTATCGAGATCTATAGTGGGCTCGCCAAAACTGATGCCATGTTTGGCCATGGCCTTGGCTTCATCGACGACGGCGGCACTGTGCAGCAAGGCTTTGGAAGGAATACATCCAACATTGAGGCAAACACCGCCCAAGGTGGCATAACGTTCAATCAAAATAGTGTTCATGCCCAGATCAGCCGCGCGAAACGCCGCCGAATATCCACCAGGACCAGCGCCGAGCACTAACACTTCGCACTCCAAATCGACCTTGCCGGTAAAGCTCGAAGCAGCTTTTAAAACAGACGACACGCCGCCGGGCGAGGGATTCGCTGGTGCGGACGACGAGCTACTGAGCAAGGTACTCGCGGGTGCGGCAGACGGGCTACTGGGCAAGGCACTCACTGGCGCGGGACTGCTTGGTTTACTCTCCGGCGTCACGGAAGGCTGCACAGCAGGCGCGCCTTCAAGCGCAGCATCTACTTCAAAAATGACACTTCCCTCGGCCACTTTGTCGCCGATCTTCGCTCTTATGACCTTGACCGTGCCCGCCACCGAGGAGGGAATCTCCATCGAAGCCTTGTCGCTCTCAACGGTCAGCAAACTTTGCTCCGGAACAATCTGGTCACCGACTTTGACCAGAATCTCAATGACTTCTACTTCTTTGAAGTCGCCAATATCGGGAACTTTGACTTCGACATTTGCCATAATATTTCCGCCCTAACTTGCTCTGACTACTGATTTACTTTGATTTACTGATCTTGAAGACGCGCGCCGGGCCGCTCGAGTTTTTATCGAACTGCATGCCGCTTTCCACTCCGGACTGAGCGATATCGGCCGCCGATTTCATGCGCTCGTAATTGGCATGCATCGCGCCAATCGCGTAACTGCGGCCCGAGCCAATTGCCCAGAACTTGTCGAAGCTGAATACTTCGCGATAAGAATACACACCATAAATGCCGCTCGGATTGGCAATCAGGCAGGTGATATGGGACGACTCATACGGGTCGTCGTCTTCCTCTTTCGGGTTCATGAAGAACTGCTCTTTGAATACCGCATGGGCCTTCACGAAGGTATCGAACACATCATCGCGAGAATGTAGGCGAAGGTTCTCCATTCCAGTGAGCACGCGCTTGAGTACTGAGAAATGAGCCGTGGAACCCGCAAGGCCGATATAAGAATCGCCGACCTGAATAATCTTTTGATTGGCCTCATAGCCATCGGCCAACCGTAAATCACCGAAAGTGACTAAGGAGTCCGATGCGATGGCAATTTGCGCGCCTTTTTTAACAACTGAAATCGTGGTCATGAAGAGCCTTCCTGCTCGCTTAACGAGGCAGGCTTATAACATTACCCGACGAAAGTCGGCCAAAATCGCCGCCAAATAAGTATTGAAACGCGCAGCTGCGGCACCATCAATAACCCGGTGATCCCAGGACAGGGACATGGGCAAGATCAAACGTGGTTGGAACGTTTTGCCGTCCCACACTGGCTTCATAGCCGAGCGACAGACACCTAAAATCGCCACTTCCGGGGCGTTAATGATCGGTGTGAAATAAGTACCGCCGATACCGCCCAGGCTAGAAATCGAGAAGCAACCGCCCTGCATATCGGCCGGCGAGAGCTTGCCCTCGCGAGCCTTGCCAGCCAGCTCAGAGCTTTCCTTGGCAATTTCGAAAAGGCCCTTTTTGTCCGCGTCTTTAATGACGGGCACCATCAACCCATTCGGTGTATCCGCCGCAAAACCAATATTGAAGTACTGCTTAAAGACTAAATTATCACCGTCCAGTGAAGCATTGAATTCCGGGAACTTCTTCAGCACATTGACACAGGCCTTGATCAAGAATGCCAACATCGTGAGCTTGATACCACTCTTGTCATTTTCTTTGTTGAGCTGTACTCGAAAAGCTTCGAGATCGGTGATATCAGCGTCATCACAGTTGGTGACATGGGGAATCATGACCCAGTTGCGGTGCAGGTTGGCACCGGAGAGTTTCTTAATGCGCGACAAAGGCTTGGATTCGATCGCCCCAAACTTCGCAAAGTCGACCTTCGGCCAAGGAATCAGGCCAAGGCCGGCACCTGCATTCGGCGCGCTCGCCTTGGTCTCGATGGATGGGCTACCCTGATTGAGTTGAGCGACCGCACCTTTCACGAAGTTACGAACATCGGCCTCGGTAATTCTTTGCTTGGGGCCCGTGCCGCGTACTGTCGCCAAGTCGACCCCCAGCTCGCGAGCGAACTTGCGGATCGACGGTGAGGCGTGCGGCTTGACCACGTGGGCGTCCTGTGGGTCCAAAGCTGCTGTGGGGACTGTAGAAGCCACACTGGAACTCGAACTCGTCGAAGCGGTTTGTGGCAGGGGCGCGGCGGCCGCGGCCGTAACTTCAGGAGTCGCGTTGGCGCTAGACGCGGCTTGTGCAGGTGCAACTCCTGAGCCCTCTTCCAAAATCAGGAGCAAGGAGCCCTCAGCCACCATGTCACCAATCTTGACCTTGATTTCCTTCACGACGCCAGCGACGCTCGAAGGAATCTCCATGGATGCCTTGTCACTTTCGACCGTGATCAAACTTTGCTCGGCAATAATCGTATCGCCAGGCTTGACGAGCAACTCGATGACTTCGACTTCTTTGAAATCACCAATATCGGGAACTTTGACTTCCATCATAGGGGTCTCTTGCAATAGTTTTTAGGCGTACTGAGGATTGGCTTTAGCAGGGTCGATGGCGTACTTCTTGATGGCTTCCGCCACTTTGGATACCGGTATTTTCTTCTCGTCGGCGAGAGCACGTAAGGCTGCCAAGACTACAAAATAACGGTTTACCTCAAAGTGCTCACGAAGTTTGGCACGGAAATCCGAACGACCAAAACCGTCGGTGCCGAGCACCTTGTACTGGCGTCCCTTTGGAATAAAGGGACGGATCTGATCGGCCAACAATTTCATATAATCCGTAGCCGCAATGATGGGGCCGCTCGAGGTGTCCAATTGCTGAGTGACATAGGGCACTTTCAACTCTTTGCCAGGATGAAGCATATTCCAACGCTCACAATCCAGGCCATCGCGACGTAACTCGGTAAAGCTTGGCGCACTCCAGATATCGGCTGCGATGCCCCAGTCCTTTTCAAGCAAAGCGGCGGCAGCGATG
>JANLRI010000649.1:0-13176 GCA_031361565.1 Betaproteobacteria bacterium
CGCCTTGATTTTAGGCACGTCAACTGTCTTTGCTGCTTCACATGCGGGCGTACCGATGGCAAAAGACGATGCCAAAAAAGCCATGCCAATGGCCGCATCAGCAGACATGGCTGACGGCGAAGTGCGCAAGGTCGACAAGGAAGCAAAGAAAATTACGATTAAACACGGCGAGATTAAGAATCTCGACATGCCTGCGATGACCATGGTGTTTCAAGTGAAGGACCTTACTTTACTCGACAAAGTGAAGTCCGGCGATAAAATTCAGTTTCGTGCTGCTAAGGAAGGCAGCGCTTATGTGGTCACAGAAATCATCGCGCAGTAGCCCAACTTGTGGTCGGGCTACCTAAAGTTTTTGGCGATCGTTATTGTTTGGGGCCTTCGCCAAGGCGGCGACTGAGCGATACCACGTAGGGCGCAGCGCGAGCTGCCAGCATCGGGTCACCCGTGGGTTCAACTCCCTTAGGTAGCACCATTGGATTGTAGGTGATGGTCAGGCAGGCTCCGGTCGCGTCAGGCGATACGGATTTAATGGTGAGTCTGCCTAACGTGACTTTCTTGCGATCATCGGGTAGTGGCACGACAGCACTATCGACCTTGTCGCCCGCTTGGGCCAACTGCACATTAAAGTCGAAGGCCACGCCGCCCGAGGCCACGCGTTGGCGGAGATCGTCGAATAGGAAATCGCTGGCTTTCGCTTTCGCCTCTTCATCGCTCAGACCTTGCGTTCCACCGACCGGCTCAAAGAGCCACTTTCCAATTTGCTTCTTGCCACTGCCGTCGACAAAGCTAAAGCCGTGCACACCCCAATAGTTCACCTTGCCGAAGCTCGCAGGTACAGGTTGCCCAGCAAAATACTTACCTTGCAATAACACTTCGGGATTAGCATCAGCGAATTGTTTGATCTTGTCCGCATTTGGCTTCTTGGTCTCCGCTTCAGGAGCTAGCGACTGGAGTCGACCCAACAACTGTTCTGGCGAAGCTGCCCCAAACACAGGTGCCGAAATATTACCCATCTGCCAACTCTCGCCTCCAGGCAAATCGAACTGGAGCGCCATATTGCGTTGCCCCTTCGTGTTATCGGCAGCCTTGGGATTGCCGCCACCAATGGAAAATCTCGCGATCACCGGCACGGGCTTGCCACTGAACGCGGAAGCCATGGATAAAGTTCGGCCTTCGGCGCTGCCCACAAATTCAGCCACCGCACAAACACCTTTCGCCCCAGAGCGTCGATAACCTTCAAACTTACCGCCTGCGATTTCGAAAGCATCGACTAATTTGTTGGGGTCTACCTGCGAGCGTGCGGGCATACTAAACGTTGCGGCGGTGCAAATAACGCCCGCCAGCGTCAAAAACTGGGCCATAGAATTTAAATTCATTGATCGCTCCTTTGGGAAGTACAACTTGCCGGAAATCGGCAAATATAGAAATTGTTGGGTCGCTTCGCCTTACTTTGCGGGTCCGCTGACAGGGGTGATGCGATACATTAGGGATTGTAGGGGATGGCTTTCCCATGGGGCTTGTTTATGTCGATGTAGGCCTCATTTTAATCATTTATAAGACGGCAGCAAGCAATGTCAATCACTTATCAAATCACCGGTATGCATTGTGGTGCTTGCGTGGCCAAAGTGACCCGGGCGCTGCAACCCTTAGCGAACGCCGTAGAAGTCAATTTAAGCGCGCAGCAAGTCGTGCTGGAAGGAGTGAGCGCGTCCGTGGATGATTTACAGGCTGCACTAAACGCGGTTGGAAAATATCAAATTGCCACGCTACCGAAGCGGACCGGTCAAGCGCCTGAAGTTCAAATTAAGCTAAACCAGTCGGTCGCTTCACAAGGCCTGCCCACTTGGTTGGAGACCTATTACCCACTTCTACTAATCGTGGCTTTTATTCTTGGGGCAAGTTTCTTGGTTCAGCTTGGCCTGCACGCTGGTCATGACAAAGGCTTGTCTGCCTTCTCGTTTGCGGAAACCATGCGCTATTTTATGGCTGGCTTTTTTTTGGTGTTTTCTTTCTTCAAGTTGCTGGATTTGAAGGCTTTCGCAAATGCTTATCAGAGCTATGACTTATTGGCGGCGAATTGGCCAGGATGGGGGTTGATCTATCCCTTTGTTGAACTGGCTCTTGGCGTGGCCTACCTTGCGAACTGGATGCCGATGTTTATTAGCGGACTCACCTTTGTCGTGATGGGCTTTTCTGCGATTGGAGTCGTTCGGGCGGTGCTCGGTAAGTCGCAAATTCAGTGCGCTTGTCTGGGTACAGTGTTCAAACTACCCATGAGCACCGTGACTATTGTGGAGGATCTTGGCATGGCGATGATGGCGGCCGTCATGATGGCCATGGCCGTGTGATGACGACACCAAGCTCCAACGATCCATGTTGAGCTATTGTGTCGCGACCACAACAGACCTCACGACATTAGGGCGACACAGCACCGGCAATGAGCGTTGGCGCACAGAAGAAGGGATTCCTTGTGTCTATGATCGACACGAACCCTGAGTAGCTTCTGGTCTACTTCCTCGGTGAGACGCCATGTCATAACTAAGCGTGGAAACTTGCCGCTATCAGTCTAAAAGGAATGATATGAATATTTCAACCCTCACCTCAGTTTTGGCAGCAACCTTGGTTCTCGCTGCGTGCGAAAAGCCGACCGTGGTGAACGTACCGCCGCCTCCCGCTCCAGTGGTTGTCCCTGTGCCTGTGCCTGTGCCGGGACCTGCGGGCCCGGCGGGAACCCCAGGTAGTACTGGAGCACCCGGTACACCCGGAGACACGGGCAGCACTGGCGCACAAGGGAAGGCCGGTGACAATACCACCATCATCGTGAAACCTCCTGGCCCTGAAAAGTAATCTCAGGGATGGCGTCTTTTACACTGCCAAATACTGCGTCTGAATATCGGCATTGGCCGATAGTTCAGCCATGGTTCCATGAAAGTGAATACTGCCTTTTTCAATGATGTAGGCACGGTCAGCGACGTCCATTGCGAAGTGAAGGTTTTGTTCAGAGAGCAGAATCGCGACACCCGCGGCTTTCAAGCCACGGATGGCCTCGGCCATTTGGTCGACAATCACTGGTGCCACCCCTTCAGAGGGCTCGTCGAGCAACACGCATAAGGGGTTGCCCATGAGGGTGCGACCAATGCTGAGCATCTGTTGCTCGCCGCCTGACATTCGTCCGCCAAGCCGATCAGGCATTTCGCGAAGATTGGGAAACAGTGCACCGATCTTGGCAAAATCCCAGGTCGGTGCACCGGTGCGTGCAGGTTGGCGGCCAACTTCGAGATTTTCAAGCACCGTTAAATCGGTAAAGATGCGGCGATCTTCTGGCACGTAGCCCAGGCCAAGGCGTGCAACTTGATAGGGCTGCATATGCTCAATCGGATTGCGGGCGAATTGGACGGAGCCGGTTTTCGGACGCACTAAACCGATGATGGATTTGAGAGTCGTACTCTTCCCGGCACCGTTACGTCCAAGCAGCACAACGACTTCGCCGGCATTCACCTCTAGCGAGACATCGGCAAGAATATGCGCTTGGCCGTAGTAGCTATTGATACCGGAGACTTTTAGCATCAGTGTCTCGAGCCTAGATAAATGCGCTGTACTTCAGGGTTGGCACGTACGGTTTGGGGTTCGCCTTCAGCAATGAGTACGCCCCGGTTGAGCACAATCACCCGGCTCGCGTGGGCAAAGACCACGTCCATATCGTGTTCGGTGAAAAGCACACCAATGTGGTCACTATGAACAATGCTGGCGGCCAAGGCCATGAGCGCAATGCGTTCCTTTGGGGCCATCCCGGCAGTGGGTTCATCCATAAGTAGGAGACGCGGCTTGTTGGCGAGGGCCACGGCCAACTCCAAGCGTTTCAGGTCGCCGTAGGCGAGTACCGAGCAAGGTCGTTCGGCCTGGGCACGCATGCCCACCCGCTCGAGCAATTGGTTGGCCTCGTCAACGTATTGGTCCCGTGCTCGGACGAATAGCCCGCCTAGCTTTTTGTAATGCGAAAGAAGCGCCATCTGAACGTTTTCGCGAACCGTCATTGAGCTAAAAGTCGCGGTAATTTGAAAGGTTCGCCCGACGCCGCGCCGCCACACTTCGCGCGGCTTGAGACCTAGGATAGTTTGACCTTCAAATTGGATCGAACCTGCGTCCGATTTAAGTTGGCCGTTGAGCATATTGAAGCAGGTCGATTTGCCCGCGCCATTGGGGCCGATCAGAGCGAGCAGTTCGCCCGCTCTCACATCGAAGTTGACTTCGGATACCGCCCGAACACCCCCAAAGGATTTACTCAGGCCGCGTACTTCAAGTAAGGCTTTGCCGCTCATGCCACCTCCTTCACGAACAGGCGCTTGATGGTGCCCGCCACGCCCATCGGGAAAAGCAAAACAATTAAGAGGATGGTCATGCCGAGTGCGGCCCGCCAGTATTCAAACTCGCGGGCCACCAGATCTTGCAACCATGTAAACAGGGCCGCCCCCACCACCGGCCCCGCGAGGGTTTGGATTCCGCCGAGCAACACCATGACCAGTCCATCGATGGAGCGGCCTACGCCGATGGCTTCGGGCGAGATCGAGCCTTTGGAGAAGGCAAACAGTCCGCCAGATACGCCGCACACCGTGCCTGCAATGACAAAGGCTTTCCACTGCACCCGGAACACATCGATGCCAATCGCGTCGGCGCGAAGAGGCGAGTCGCGCCCGGCCCGCATGGCATAGCCAAATGGGGCTTGCAGCACTCGCCACAGCAATAAAACGCCGCCCAAGGTAAGCGCTAAGGTGAGGTAGTAATAGGCCCACTTTTCAGAGAGCCAGGGTGAGGGCCACAGACCGACGATGCCGTTACT
Organism: Betaproteobacteria bacterium; assembly: GCA_031361565.1. GTDB lineage: Bacteria > Pseudomonadota > Gammaproteobacteria > Burkholderiales > Burkholderiaceae_E > JAPOKJ01. Next base: position 4,838 of record JANLRI010000649.1, read on the forward strand.
ACCCCCCGTTAATGCATCCCACTGAAAAGCGATTGACCAGACAATTTGGCCGAAGGCCAGGGTGAGCATAGCGAGATAGACGCCTGATAGGCGCACGCAGAACCAACCGAAGATAATGGCCCCAAGTCCTGCCACCAACGGAGCTGCAGCCAGCGCTCCCTCCATCGGCCAGGCGAGGTGCTTGACCAGGAGCCCCGCGCCGAACGCGCCCAAACCAAAGTAGGCGGCGTGGCCAAAGGAATGCATCCCGCCCGGTCCCATGATGAAGTGAAGGCTGGTCACAAACAGAATGGCGATCAGAATATCGATACCCAGCACTAAGCTGTAGGGGTAGTTTTGCCCCGCCAATGGCAGCAGCAGCAAGGCGGCTAAGACGACGCCACCGAAAATTTTGCTGTGCTTATCTGCGCGGCGTATCGGTGCCTCAATCTCCGCACTATTACGAGGGGCGGCCACTTGCCGTCCGAGCAGGCCCCAGGGGCGCCAAATCAGCACGGCGGCCATCACCAGAAACTCGACCACCAAGGTAAGTTTTGAGAAATTAAAGTCGATGCTGAAGATCGATACCTGTCCGATGGCGTAACACATCGCCTTGATCTCTGCGATCAACAAGGCCGCCAGAAACGCACCAGGAATGCTGCCCATGCCTCCGACCACCACGACAACAAAGGCTTCGCCAATGGCGACGAGATCTATCCCTAGATTGGCGGGCTCTCTTGGCACTTGAAGGGCGCCTCCCAGACCCGCCAGGAAGGCTCCAAGCGCGAAGACACCGGTGAAGAGCCACGCTTGATTGACGCCCAAGGCACCGACCATGTCCCGGTCTTGGGTGGCGGCGCGAATCAGAACGCCAAAGCGCGTGCGGGTGAGGATTAACCAAAGAATGCCCAGCACGACCGGGCCAATGACGATCAATACCAAATCATATTGAGGGAACTGACGGCCCAGAATTTCAATCGACCCTTTGAGCCCTGGGGCTCGTGGCCCGAGCAGGTCTTCTGGTCCCCAGAAGGCCAAGGTCAGGTCCCTACAAATCAAGACCACCGCAAAGGTGGCCAGCAGTTGGAAAAGTTCGGGTGCTTGATAGATTCGCCGGAGCAAGACAAATTCGACCAAGAGCCCAAGCGCGGCGACACACAGCGCCGCGAGCAGCACGGCTCCCCAAAAGCCAAAGTAACTATCGCCAAAGCGAGTCACTAGCGAATACGCCACGTAAATGCCCAACATATAAAACGAGCCGTGGGCAAAGTTGACGATGCGGGTGACGCCGAAAATCAGTGACAGGCCCACCGCAATCAAAAATAACGTGGAGGCGCTCGCCAGACCATTGAGGAACTGGACGGCGAAAGCGTCAAGGGTCATTGCTTACTTCAGCTCTTGCCTCAGGTCTTTTCTCTGCACCTCAATCCGCTGGGCGGAGCTTCTTGACCTCGGCATCGGGTGGCAGGAACTTGGCTCCATCGTAATACACATAGTCCTTCATCTCGCCCTTGCCGCCGCGCAACGTGGTGCGGCCAACATATGCCCCCATGGTGGACTGGTGATCCACGGCGCGGAATGTTGCTTTACCAAACGGTGTGGTGAACTGCAGGCCTTTGAAGGCGGCAATGAGCTTTTCGGTATCCGTTGAATTGGCTTTTCTCAAACCTGCCTCAAGTGCTTTGATGGTGGAGTAGCCAACCACGGAACCTAAGCGCGGATAGTCTTTATATTTGCCATGATAGGCAATAAAGAACGACTTATGCTCAGGAGTGTCGATGCCGTACCAGGGATAGCCTGTGACTAACCAGCCTTCGGGCGTTTCGTCCTTGAGCGGATCAATGTATTCAGGTTCACCAGTAAGTAAGCTCACCACGTCACGACCTTTAAACAGGCCTCGGGTGTTGCCTTCGCGCACGAACTTGGCCAGGTCGGCACCGAACAGCACGTTGAAAATTGCATCTGGCTTGGCATCGGCCAGGGCTTGAACCACAGCACCGGCATCAATCCGACCCAGTGGAGACGCCTGCTCACCCACAAACTCAATATCCGGCTGAGCCTTCTTCATTTGCTCTTTAAAGGTCGCCACCGCGGACTGGCCGTACTCATAGTTCGGGTACACAATCGCCCAGCGTTTTTTCCGCATCTTGACGGCTTCTGGCACCAGCATGGCGGTTTGCATATAGGTCGAGGTGCGCAAGCGGAAAGTGTAGCGATTGCCGTTTTGCCAGACGATTTTGTCAGTCAAAGGCTCGGTGGCCAGGAAGAAGGATTTCTTTTGCTTGGCGAAATCGGTCAAGGCCAGACCAATATTGGATAGAAACCCACCGGCTAGTAAATCGACTTTTTCCCTGGATAGCATTTCTTCTGCGACCCGAACCGCATCGCCGGGGTTGGCACCGTCGTCACGAAAGACCATCTCAATTTTTCGGCCATTGATGCCACCTGCGGCATTGATTTGCTCAACCGCAAGTTCCATTCCCTTTTTGTAGGGCTCCAGGAAAGCGGGCTGCGCCTTATAGCTATTGATCTCGCCAATGCGAATGGGCTTTTGCTGGGCGGCGCTTGGTGCGACCATGCTTGCTGTAAGAGCCAGCATACTCAAGACGCCGGGGGAAAAACGCTTCATTCAAAACTCCTAGAAACTTGCGGATTTGCGAGTGTAGACCGAGACATTAACGCAAAAACGGAATCGGTCAAGTTCGAAGCTGGATTGAGGGGCGCAAGATCCGTCACAATGCGTTAATTGTTTTTTCAGATCGGTTGAAGTAAGCATGACTAGTGAACATTTTGATGTCTTGATTGTGGGCGCCGGCCTATCGGGTATTGGCGCGGGTTATCACCTCCAAACCCATTGCCCGAAAAAACGCTACGCGATTTTGGAAGGCCGTGAGGCTTCGGGGGGTACCTGGGACTTGTTTCGCTATCCTGGTGTTCGCTCTGACTCCGATATGTACACGCTCGGTTACTCGTTTCGCCCCTGGAAAGAAGCCAAGGCGATTGCGGATGGCCCCAACATCCTGAACTATGTGCGTCAAACTGCGAAGGATTACGGGATCGATCAAAAGATTCGCTATTCGCATCAGGTGAAGCGCGCGGCATGGTCGAGTACGGAGGCGAGGTGGACCGTCGAGGCAGAGCATCAGCAGGAGTTGCGTCAATTCACCTGCAATTTTCTCTTGATGTGCGCGGGCTACTACAAATACTCTGCAGGCTATACCCCGGAGTTTCCAGGATTTTCTAGCTTCAAGGGCCAGATTGCCCATCCGCAAAATTGGACCTCGGACATTGCATATGCCGACAAGCGAGTGGTCGTGATTGGCAGCGGCGCGACAGCAGTGACCTTAGTGCCGGAGCTGACCAAGAAGGCCGCCCATGTGACCATGCTACAGCGCTCACCGACCTACGTGGTGTCACGCCCCTCCGTTGATCCGATCGCGGACAAGCTGCGTCGCTGGCTGCCTTCCAAGGTGGCGTACGGCTTAGTACGTTGGAAGAATGTTCTTTACGGTATGTATATTTTTAAGATGTGCCGCAAGTATCCCGCTAAGGTGAAGGCGGTACTGCTCGGGCAGGTGCGTGCCGAGATGGGGCCGACCTACGACGTGGGCAAACATTTCACCCCGCGTTATAACCCTTGGGAGCAGCGCATGTGCCTGGTGCCCGATAGCGATCTGTTCAAGGCCTTAAAGACCGAGAAAGCCTCGGTGGTTACCGATCAGATTGCGACCTTTACCGAAACGGGCATCAAGCTGGTTTCCGGCCAGGAGTTGCAAGCAGACTTGATTGTGACCGCTACCGGCCTCAATCTTGAGGTGTTGGGCGGCCTTGAGGTGACGGTCGACGGCAAGCGCGTGGACTTTTCCAAGTGCCTGGCCTACAAGGGCATGATGTACAACGATGTGCCTAATTTGGCGTCGGTGTTCGGGTACACCAATGCCTCCTGGACCTTGAAAGCGGACCTCACCTGTCAATACGTGTGCCGTCTACTAAAACATATGGATAGCACGGGTGCCAAGTTTTGTACGCCGCATTTGCGTGGTGCGGACGTGAAAGTGATGCCCTGGGTCGATTTCTCATCAGGCTATTTTGAGCGGGCAAAGAATATTCTGCCTAAGCAGGGCTCGACCCATCCTTGGAAGCTTTATCAAAACTATGCTTTGGATATTTTGGCGTTGAAGTTTAGGTCGGTGCAGGATAGTTCGATGGAGTTTTCAGCTTGAGTGAGGCTTAGGTGGCTGGCCGAGCCGCTTTATTGGGTTTTCACGAGTTCAGCGCCATCCAGTTTCGCCAGTCTTTTGTCAAAAGTGCCGAGTGGAGTATGTCCAGATTTACGGGCAATCTCTAAAACAAGGCAGTCGGAAAAGCCCGGTGCAGGCTTTCGTCGGAAGTTTGCTAGAGCCAGAGTGACTGTGTCGGCGTCTTGAACTACGATGGTTTCGTGACCTAAAAGCATTTCGATCATGAGGATCAGCTGCTCGGGGGTTCGCTCATAGACAGCGTCCAAGACCCAGAGGGTTTCAGCGAGAACCAAATGTGAAACCCATGCGCCTTTGAGGATCAGCTTGTCCGCGGAGGCGGCTTGCCTTGCATCATCGCGGACCAGAATTCGGATTAAGACATTCGTATCAATCGCGAGCATGGCGCTTTTTTATGTTGTCCCTGATTCCTTGCTTCAACTCCGAAAGGCTCTTCACAGGCAGCTTCGTTTTCGGTTTTTCATCAAAAAGAGCGTTGTGAATATCCTCGGTGGACCACCGAACAACCCTGGTGACAATAATCTGGTCACCCTGAATGTTCCACTCGATGACCGAACCCGGCTTTAGACCCATTGCATTTCGTATGGGCGCGGGCACAGATACTTGTGACTGAGAGGTGAGCTTGGTATGGAACTGTGACATGCTTCCAATTTCTCATATTACCGGGGTAATGTCAATGACTTGAGTTTCCTAATTTAGCCCGCCTGCGCCTAAATTTTATTGCTATCGCTGAGTCGTACGATTCAGCTTGAGATAACCGGCCAAACGCTGGGCAGCTTCGATCTAATGATTGTTGCTCACGCGAAGAGCTTAGGCGTCGTGCTTGCGTCGTCTTATGGCAATAACTTGCTGGGTTGAAGACGGACGGCAAGCGTCGACAAACGGTCGACATGCCAAACCGGCATGACGAGCGAGCGCCTCAACGACGCCTGAAGCGTCGCTTTAACACCTGCCCGTTACAATCTATGGTTTCGCGCCCTATCCCTGAAAGTACTCCATGAGCCTTAAATGCGGCATTGTTGGCTTGCCCAACGTCGGTAAGTCCACGCTTTTCAACGCCCTCACCAATGCGGGCATCGCAGCCGAGAACTATCCTTTTTGCACGATTGAGCCTAATGTCGGCATTGTAGAGGTGCCAGATCCGCGCTTGAAAGCGCTGGCAGACATCGTTAAACCTAAAAAGGTATTGCCCGCCACCGTCGAGTTTGTGGACATTGCAGGCTTGGTCGCTGGTGCCTCCAAGGGTGAGGGTTTGGGTAATCAGTTTCTGGCCCATATTCGTGAGACCGATGCGATTGCCCATGTGGTGCGCTGCTTTGAAGATACCAATGTCATCCACGTGAGCGGCAAGATTGATCCGCTTTCCGACGTGGAAGTGATCAATACCGAGCTGGCCTTGGCCGATATGGCGACGGTAGAAAAACTTCATGCCAAGAACGTGAAGTTGGCGAAATCGGGTACTGATAAAGAAGCTATGAAGTTAGTACCCTTGTTCGAAAAGTGTTTGGCTGTTTTGAATGAAGCCAAACCGATTCGCTCGCTAGACCTCGATGCCGACGAGTTGGCCTTACTCAAACCACTCTGTTTGATTACCGCTAAGCCTTTGATGTATGTCGCTAACGTAAAAGAGGACGGTTTTAAAAACAATCCGCATCTGGACCGGGTGATGGCTATGGCGGCCGCCGAGAAATCCCTGGTGGTGCCTGTATGTGCCGCGATGGAAGCCGAGATGGGCGATATGTCCGATGAAGATAAAGATCTCTTCCTGGCCGACATGGGCATGACCGAGCCAGGTTTGAACCGAGTGATTCGTACTGGCTATACCTTGCTGGGCTTACAAACTTACTTTACCGCCGGTGTACAAGAAGTGCGCGCATGGACGATTCATAAAGGCGATACCGCACCCCAGGCGGCTGGAGTCATCCATACCGACTTTGAGCACGGCTTCATCCGCGCCGAAACGATTACCTATGATGATTTCATTGCCTGCAAAGGCGAGGCCGGCGCTAAGGAAAAAGGCAAAATGCGCTTAGAGGGCAAAGAATACGTGGTGCATGACGGCGACGTGATGCATTTCCGCTTCAACGTTTAATTTTTCTCTCAAGTAGCCTAAGATTTAGGCCATGCAGTTTCCAGATCCGCCGTTCATAGGTTTAATGCGTTGGTTCTTGCGCCGTTTGGTGAAGTTCCAGACGGTGCCGGAGGCTAGTCAGCCCCCAAGTTTTAATCCTGCGCTACCGGTGTGTTATGCATTACAGGTGCGCCAGCTTTCGGGCTTTTTGTTGCTTGAAGATGCCACGACTCAACTAGGCCTGCCGCCACCTTCCAATCCTTTGGAAGTGGGTGGCTTGCGCGAAAATGGGAGCTATTTTTACCTCACCCGCAGTGGCCAACCGTCACCGCTGCATCGCAATCCCTACGACTATTCGAAACGATTCAAGGTCTTGGTGGCTGCAGCGCAGAGCGACCCTGGATTAGAGGTGCAGATTGTGCCGGTCAGCGTGTTTTGGGGGCGCGCGCCGAAAAACCAGGATTCGATTCTTAAAGCGCTTTTCTCTGATGCTTGGGCCGCGCCCGGCTTCTTTAAACAGACCTTAAGAATTTTGATCAATGGTCGGCAAACCTTATTGAAGTTCGGCAAACCCATTTCCTTGCGCGCCGAGGTCGATGCTGCAGCCAGTATTCAGGCCGAGACCGGCAATGAGAGCCAGGCACAGCGTCGAATTGCGAGGTTGCTACGCGCCGAATTTAAGCGTGAGCGCGAGTTGGTGGTCGGCCCAAATTTGTCACACCGGCAAACCCTGGTCAATAGTGTGATTGGTAATGAGGCCGTGCAAACCTCGATTCGCCGCCATGCTGAAACCCAGGCGATGCCCATTGAACGGGCCGAGTTAAAAGCACGCAAGATGGTCTATGAGATTGCCTCGGACTATTCCTATCCCGTGATTCGTGCTTTTGATCTTGGGCTTACGCGGCTTTGGAATCGTATCTACCAGGGTGTTGACATCCACCACTTCGAAACCATTGCCAAAGTGGGCGCGGGCGCTGAGATTGTGTACGTGCCTTGCCACCGCAGTCATGTGGATTACCTGCTGCTGTCTTACGTGATGTATAAGCGCGGTTTAATGCCGCCGCAAGTCGCTGCGGGCGACAACCTGAATATCCCGGTGATTGGAGGTATTCTCAGACGGGCCGGTGCGTTTTTCTTGAGGCGAAGCTTTAAGGGCGACGCTCTTTATTCAGCGGTATTCTCAGAGTATGTGCATGTGATCATGCAACGCGGCTTCCCGATTGAGTACTTTGTGGAAGGCGGGCGTAGTCGTACCGGTCGGCTCTTGGCGCCGAAGGGCGGCTTGCTGAGTATGACCGTCGAGAGCTTTCAGCGTGAAGGCAGTAAACCAGTCGTTTTTATAACGAATTAAAATGGGTATTTGGAGTTTGTTGTAGGCGATAGTTTTTTTGCCGAGCTGGCCGGCGGGGCCAAGCGCAAAGAGTCGATCTTTGGCATCGTCAGCACGATTCGAGAATTTCGCAGCAAGCAGTATGGCAAGGTCCATGTCAATGTCGCTGAGCCCATCGCTTTGCAAACAGTCTTGGACGAGTGCGGCGCCGCCGGAGAAACCCAGCGCCAATTGATCAGCCAGTTGGGCCGTCAAATTACTGAGCGCATCAACGACGCCTTGGTGCTCAACCCCATTAATCTTTTGTCGACCGCGATTCTCGGTACGGCTCGCCAAGCGATGGACGAAAACCGCTTGTTGTTTCAGATAGACCTGCTCCTCACCCTGGCCAAATCCGTACCCTATTCGGAGCGCCAAAAGATCACCGAGTTAAACGCGGAACAGTGCATTGCCTACGCCAGTAAGCAGGCTCTGATTGAAAGAATTCCTCACCCTCTTGGCGATATTTTTCATGTTCGACCTAGGCAGGCGGCCTTACTCACGTACTTTCGCAACAATACGCTCCATGGCTTTGCACTCGCCTCCTTACTCGCTGCCTTAATCAGTCGCAACCCTGATCTACCCTTGGCCCGCATTCAACTCATTGCCCGACAAAGCTTTGCCTTCTTGCGTAAAGAGCTCACCATGAGTTGGACTGAGC
>JANLRI010000664.1:0-20291 GCA_031361565.1 Betaproteobacteria bacterium
AGTCAGCCCGTTGTCGTAGATACTCTGTAGGAACAATTCTGTTGCGAGGAAGCCTATGGCCAACTTCTATGTTTATGGATTCTCAAATGGGGCCAACGGGACAATTCTTGACACCGGCACCTTGATCCGAGGTCTGTCTGAGATTCCAGGGAGTGTGGGCGCTGCGGCAAGTGCGTTATGGTCCAATGCGATTCGCAAAAAGGATTGGATTCTTGATGCGAACGCTCTCTATTCCTTCCAACAGTATGTAATGGCGGACTTGTTTTTCGAGTTAACCAAAGGCTATGCTCAGGGCAAAGACTCCGTGTCCTTAGGCAAGATTTGGGATGATCATGTCAACGGAATCGGCATCGCACACAACGTCTTTAGCAGTCGCCACCGCACTGGCGCCATGTTCGGGCTGGATGCGGCGGCCCTGTGGTTCGCCCAAAAAGACCCCATGCTAGTAGTATTACTCGAGCACTACATGAGGGGCCAAGGCAAGCAATATAAGCTCCGACATGGCGAACTCAGGATGATGCACACCCATATCGATTTTTTCAACCCGGGCCATAGTCTTTCGCCTTCCTTGGCACCCGAAGTGGCTCGGGCCCAAGCTGGGGAGGCGGTCGTCGTCTCGACGCGCGTAACTGGAAAAAACGACGCCTTAGGAAACTTCCCCATTGACGTACAAGGTACCTTAAAGCTTTCGGACGGCGCCCCTGCGGGCAACCCATCGACACCCTATGGCAATATTGCCTACGAAACGCTCGATCCGCCTCTCATGTTTGAAGGCACCATGGTCTGGTCGGATACCTGGGACTTTGACTCGAAAGTGGCTGAACACCTTGGCCCAACCAACCTATCGGGCCGACCCACCGGTGGGGAGATGCAGGTGAGCCTTATCGCGCTCTTTGCCGATGGCGTTCCCTTTGAGGCGAAGAGCGAGGCTACACAGGTAAAGCAATATTCTTCACTGGGTCCGCTGTACTAATTTCAAGCCGATGCAAAGATAGGAGGGTGGTCGGCCGAAGGTCAGGCCACAATTCGAGTCGCAAAATCCATCGCACCATACCAAATCGCGATGGCAGAGTAGTTGTCATGCCCTTCTCTCTTGTTGGCCAGCAACACCTGCTCCATTTGCTCCAACCAATCTTGCGGCGAGGCCACTCGCTGCATCAGGCGCTCCATTTCGGATTCACTGACGTACTCCCAAAAGCCATCACTACACAGTAAAAATGCATCTCCGCTTTTGACCGTTTGCAGAGCCTCGGTAATTTCCGGTGTAAAGCCTTCCTCGCCACCCAGAGAGCCGGTAAGAATCGTGCGCTGGGAAGACTCTCGTGCGGCGCTGGGCTTGACAAAGCCCGCATCAATCATCGACTGAAAAACGCTGTGATCCTTGGTCTGAAAAAACTGACTGCCACCACGAAACGCATAAAGGCGAGAATCTCCAATATGCGCCCACACCGATTGAGAGAGCTGCTCATTGATCAGTAAAACTACCAAGGTGGCGCGCATATCCTGCTGCTCGTGACAATCCCCCTGATGCGCAATCACGGTTTGATTGGCAAGCTCCAAAAGTTCCAACGCTTTTGGAGGGGACACTTCGGGAGCTTCCTGAAAGGCAGCCAAGATGGCATCCACGGCGAGTTTTGAGGCAACATCACCGCCGCCATGACCGCCCGCACCGTCAGATAGCACACAGCAGATTTGACCCGATTGCGCCCAATGCCCGCAAGAGTCTTCGTTGCGCTTGCGGCCACCCACCTTGCTAAGCGTGGCGATTGAAACTTCCAAAGCATTGTGCATGTGATCTCTTCGAGGCCTTTAGCTGCGTTTGTTTTTCTGATCGAGATGGCTGATTTGGGCCTCGTAGGCCTTGACAAACTCTTTGCCAAAAAAAGCCTCGAAATCGTCCTCGGCTTCACGAGAAATTTCCGTGTAGAGCTCCGAGAAACGCTCCCAAAGTTTAGCTTTTCTTGTAGCAGGCACCATCGATTCAATCATGGTTTTTTTGGTAAGGCGAGCCTCAAGATGCGCCGGATCAAACTTATTGACCAGACTTTGAATCGCCGCACGCATTCCTGCCACAAAAGCCATCTGGTGCGCGCCCAAGTCGTCAAATGCGTCTTGAACCGAATCGGCTGGGGATAAGAAACCACGAATGGGGATTGGGCTGAGCAAATGCGCCAGCGCAGACTCCGTATCGGGCGAAAACTTGAGTGGGTTATTGTCTTTACTGACAATCATTGTCACTTCGGTTTTCATCTCTCGTTTGAGAAGACTACGCGCGCTGAGTAGGTCTTGCGTGCCCTGAGTGGAGATCCTGAGAAGCTCTCCTACTCTTTCCATCAATGCAGGGGTTAAACCTGCGTCAGGTTGACCCAAACTCAAAGCCGTCTTGGGTAGTTTAGTTAATTGAAGACCTACCAAAAATGCAGCCAATAGTTCATCTTGTCCAGAGGCACTCGGTGCCACAGGCCTAGCGGACTGGGCAAGCTTTTGTTTTAGCTGAGCCTTAATAGACTGTTGGTTCAGCCCCTCCAACAAATCTGTGGCTTGAGTTTTCGGTGTGTCTTGAAAAGCAAAAGGATGCTCTGAGGCCACTTGCGCCGCGATCTCCTTGATCGCCTCTGGTGCGAGAATCTGCGTCGGAATCAATTTTTCCGGCGCCGCTTTTCCCGGTGTCGCGTTCTCTTGCACCGCTTTCTCTTGCACTACTTTTTCCGGCAAGACTTTCTCCGGAATGTTTCGCGCTTGCGGCAAGCTAAACGTGCCCTGTATTTCCGGCGTGTGGTCGGAGAGCGGTGCCTCAGTGTAGGCTTTCGGCGTGTTCAAAAAAGCCTCAAGGTGACCCTGCACCTGAGGCTCACCTGAGAAGCTTTGTTGGCGCGCGCCAACGACCCCAAGGGGATCGTTTGACATGGACCTCCCCGAGCCTTTCAGCCCAAACAGGTCGTCAATACTTTCCTCGCGCCCCGAGGATCCAAAATTTCCAAGACCCAGTGCGTCTTGAGCTTTATGGCTCGGCATCGACCTGGAGCTTTCCACGCCAGCATTCGCGGGCTGCCCGAAAAGTGTTCGCTCAACTTGTGACCGATCAACAGACTGCGCAGGATCGCCCAACGGTAAATCCAAGACTTTTGACTTTCCCGAGCTAAGATCGCCCCAAATATCGAAATCGTCGGGGATGGTGCTTGAGCTTGCCTCGCCAGGTCGAACACCAGCGCTTGGCAAAAGAGGACTGGCCGCATTAGAACCAGCAGGAGTCGAACCAAAAAGATTCGCAAAAGGATCCGGCGACGTGCTCTTTTGCTCTGAACCCAAGGAGTTCCAAAACATCGTGGGCGATTCGGAAATCGGCTCTGGCGTTGGAGCCGCCATGGGTACGGCAGCCTCGATACTCAGCTCAAACTCACCGATGATCAACCCATCTCCATCCTGCACAGCGGCGGGCGCATCTTTAGCCAATTCGCGCCCATTGAGACTGACAATATTGGGAATGCCGCAGGCCACCACGAAGTACTGATCATTCTCAAAAACAATTCTCGCTTGCTCGCGAGAAATATGCTGATAGGGGTCCGGTAAATGCAGCGTACAAGACGAGGCTCGGCCAATGACCCCGCCCGCTTCGGTAAAGTCAGCTGCAATCATTTGGGTCGGCGCTTGCCCCATCGCCTTCACTAATACAATTCTCAGCACAACCCTTTTCTCCTGCTAGGCGAGTTGAATGGTGGACACTAAGGGCTTGGCACCGTCAAAACTCAGGCGGACCAAACTGTTCGGCGCCTCGCCTTCACTCAAAAACAAAGCCACCGACTTAAACAACTGCGCGCACTGTTCAGTGTTGAGCACGGGAATGGCCGTGCGCATCACGCTAGGGTCGTAAAACCGAAACCAGACCACCGCTCCATCTGGTGTGCGCACTTGAGTAAATTGACGTAGATGGATTTGTAGCTCGGCCAAGCTTGACTCGCTGTGCACAAAGCTCACCCACGACTCTCCCCAAGCTTCAAGAAGCCAATCAAGAACCTCGGGTTGGTCTTTGAGATCCACCAAAAACGGTGCCGCCTCAAAGACTTCAGGCTCGACATCCCCGGGGAAAAGACAATCGAAGCTCAAGGCGTCATGCTCATAGAGAAAATCTAAGGCCGATGCGTTGCCCGCGGCGTCCACCATGGCATACAAACGCATAGGCTCGGCGGGCACCAATTGCTTACGAAGCGATACGAGATCAGTGGGACCGGGCGTCATGCTTGCAATTCCATACCTGTTCTACTTGAGCCTTCCTATTCACCACCAAATTAACATCCCTCGCAAATCTCGCAAAACGAGGCCTTGCCTTTATGGGCCGCCCTTAGTGTATCCGCAGAGCTATTGCTCTTCAAAGCCTTACCGGACCTGAACGGCCTCTTACCCGAGGCTTTGTTCACCTTCCCGGTAAGAGGTGCATCCGGACTCGTCGGTGCCGCCCCCTTTCCAGACAAAGCGGCCCCTCCAGAATTAATATTGACCAAGATCCCCTTAATGTCCACCCCGGCGGAGGTAATCGACACGAAGTTGCCACCGACTTTTAAAGTAATACCGGTGCTGGCCTCCAATACCAAGTTGGTACCCGCTTTCAGATGAATTTCCTGGGCCGCTGCCGCATTGAAGACCCCAGAGGATTTCACGAGCCAGTCTTGCTGAGTCTGGAGCGAGAATGTAGCCCCTACCTTAATATTTTGATCCTGCGCCACTTCGAGATGATGCTTGCCCTTGATCTTTTCAGAAAGGTTACCCGTGATGGTCAGATGGCTGTCCTTTTTGATCTCCTCGATTCGATCATTTTTGATCAGAATGTGATGATCCTTTTCCGCTTGAAGTCCAAAGAGTTCGCTGCCTTTCAGGTCGTCAAAGAAAATCTCATTGAAATTCTCCTCACCAGCGCCTTTACTGCTTTTAGTACGGATGCCACTTTGGGTTTTGTTGGCCGGATAGTCGTAGGGCGGTTTGTTTTCTGCGTTATAGACCGCCCCCGTAATAAGGGGCCGATCCGGGTCACCTTCCAGAAAGGTGACAACAACCTCATCACCAATTCTCGGAAGAGCCATAAAGCCAAATTGGCCGCTGGCCCAGGGCATCGCGGTACGAATCCAACATGAGGTCTTGGCGTCGTCCTTTTCGTAACGATCCCACAAGAATCGAACCCGAACTCGCCCGTGTTTGTCGGTATAAATTTCTTCTCCGACGGGCCCGGTCACAAAGGCCGTTTGAACCCCACTAATAATCGGCTTAGGAGTGGCTCTGGGGGGCCGATACTGCTGTGATGATTTGATCGCATAAAACTGCATGCTGATGCTTAAACTGGCCCCGCTGCCCGCTTCCTGCCCGCCCTCAGAGAAACGAGATCGGGTCGCCGTTATAAAGTATTCGTCGTTTTGCTCAGTCACCTTATGCTTGGCGAGCGTGAACTTTCGACCTGGCACCATCGTCACCACATCGCCACTACCTGCAAAAATGAGACGGCGTGTTTGCAACTCTTCTAAGCGGTTATTGGCATAGGTCCGACCTTCAGCTTCAGTATCGTACTCTCCAGGGTAGTCATAAATTTCGTATGCGGTCTCATTCACACCATCCGTCTTTTCCGAGCTACGGGTCGCAAACAAAGCTACGGAAGGACGGCTCGGATCGTACTCATCGATCGAAAATTTGCCGGGTTGAATTTCCTGCGCGAACGACCACTGATTGATGTGCTGCTCGCCTGAAGTCACGTTGTCACGGCGATAGAACGGAATGGTCGCGTCGCCGTCGATAGCCTTATGAGCCGAAGCACTATCGCACAGCACCATTCGGTGGGCGCCATCGCTGTGCTCGAAAAAGTAATAAATGCCTTCCTGCTCCATCAATCGGGTCACGAAATTGAGCGTGGTTTCGCGGTACTGAACACAATATTCCCAGGGCGCATAGGTACGTTGTAGACGGTTATCAAATTTGGCCCTCGGTTCTTCTGCAAACACGGCCTTTAACACGTCTGGAATAGACATATTTTGGAAAACGCGGCTGTCCGAGCTACGCGACAAAAACCAAAGCCAGGGCCTGACACTCAGGCGATAGGAGAAAAACCCCGGTGAAGCCACACCGGTTTGCTCGAGCCGGGTGCAGTAGCCGCTAAAAAAGCGCTCGATGGGACCCGCGCCTTCGTCGACCTCCCGCACAATGGTGATGGCCTTACCCAACAAGGTCTTGGGGTCCAAGCTTTGCAGGCGGCTGACCGCCTCAACTTGATAATCAAAAAGCCCGCTCACGCTCTCGTCAAGCGTTGCTTGCGCAAAAATCAATTTGGGCCCAAGAGGACTCTTTAAAGAAAATACATTGAGCATGACATCACTTCGGTAAGGTCGCGTGGTGAGGCTTGAGAATACGCCGAATCACGCCACCAGGCCATAGTACAAAGGTGCTAGCCACGAGATCAAGACTATGAGAATTGGTAATTAAAATCCTCATTCTCGGTGCCAATATGTATAGCACTCAAAGGTTTACCCTCCGCCAAGCGATTCAGGTATTCCAAACTGATCTTGGGCAGCATGGTATTGGTCACAATGGCATCGATCATTCGGCCGCCCGACTCAAGCTCGGTACATCGGCTGATAATGAGCTTCACAACATCGTCGCTATAGCTCATGGGTACTTTATGATTTTCCTTGACCCGCTTCACAATACGGTTCAACTGCAAACGAACGATGCTGCCGAGCATCGTGTCTGAAAGCGGGTAGTAGGGGATGGTGACGATGCGACCTAGCAAGGCTGCGGGAAAAACTTTGAGCAAGGGTTCGCGTAGCGCCTTGGCAATTGCATCGGGCTCCGGCATCAGCTCGGGGTCTTTGCACAGACTCATGATGAGATCGCTACCCGCGTTCGACGTGAGCAAAATGATCGTATTTTTAAAGTCAATATAGCGACCCTCGCCATCTTCCATCCAGCCTTTGTCAAAGACCTGGAAAAATATTTCATGGACATCCGGATGGGCCTTTTCGACTTCGTCCAAGAGCACGATGGAGTAAGGCCGGCGGCGCACAGCCTCGGTGAGAACGCCCCCTTCGCCATACCCGACATAGCCAGGAGGCGCGCCCTTCAGGGTGGACACCGTATGCGCCTCTTGATATTCACTCATGTTGATGGTGATGACATTTTGCTCGCCACCGTAAAGTGTTTCGGCGAGCGCCAAAGCGGTTTCTGTTTTACCAACCCCCGATGGTCCCACCAACATAAACACCCCAATCGGCTTATTTGGGTTATCCAGTTTGGCGCGCGAGGTCTGAATACGTTTGGCGATCATCTCCAAGCCATGACCCTGTCCGATCACACGCTCATTTAGCGTATCGGCAATACGAAGCACCGATTCGATCTCATTCTTGACCATTCGCCCGACCGGCACCCCTGTCCAGTCGGCCACTACACTCGCGACCGCCTGATCATCGACAGAAGGCAATACCAGGGGCGAGTCGCCTTGCAAGCTACCCAGTGCCAACTGATGCACCGCAAGCTCAGCCAAAAGTACTTGGCGGGCCTCGGCATTCTCTGGAGTATCCGGAATTTCGCGAAGCTTCTGGCGTATGCCCAACACCAGATCGACCGCTACCTTCTCTTTCTGCCAGCGCTCATAGAGGGCGTCATAGCGACCCTTCTCGGCCGCCAGAGATTCTTTGGCGAGCGCTTCGCGAGCCGCCACATCTTCGCCCATCGACTTTTCACGTCCGATAATTTCGAGTTCCGTGTCCAGCATTTCCATGCGTCGCGCACTGTCCTCCACCGCTGGCGCCGTGGCGTGTTGACTGACCGCCACCCGGGCGCAGGCAGTATCCAAGAGGCTCACTGATTTGTCGGGTAGCTGGCGCCCTGGAATGTAGCGATGTGATAGCCGCACTGAAGCCTCGATGGCGGAATCCAGAAGCATCACGCGATGGTGTTTCTCCAGTGCCCCGGCCACTCCACGCATCATGGCGATCGCCTTCAGCTCATCGGGCTCGGGGACTTGCACCACTTGGAAACGACGCGTCAAGGCCGGATCCTTTTCGAAATACTTTTTGTACTCGGCCCAGGTGGTCGCGCCCACAGTGCGCAAGGTACCGCGCGCTAAAGCGGGCTTCAGTAGATTGGCAGCATCGCCGGTACCCGCCGCACCACCGGCTCCGATTAAGGTATGAGCCTCATCGACGAACAGGATTATCGGTTTGGGGGAGGACTGCACCTCATCGATCACTTGCCGAAGGCGGTTTTCAAACTCCCCTTTCATCGAGGCGCCCGCCTGCAGGAGCCCAATGTCCAGGGACAAGAGCGACACCTCCTTTAATTGTGGCGGCACGTCGCCCTTGGCGATACGCAGTGCGAAGCCTTCAACGACGGCTGTTTTACCAACACCCGCTTCGCCTGTGAGGATGGGATTGTTTTGACGACGACGCATCAAAATATCAATGATCTGACGTATTTCATCATCTCGCCCGGTCACCGGGTCGATATGCCCATCGCGTGCACGTTGGGTCAGGTCCACCGTAAACTTTTTAAGGGCTTCTTGTTTACCCATCGCGGCCGGAGCAATTGCCTCGCTCGCCTCGCCTGGGCTACCGGCAGAAAAACCATCGCTGGCCTTTTCTTGATTCTCCGGTGAATCTTTGATGAGATCGGCAAGGTTGTCACTAAGCGCCTCGACCTTAATTTTGTCAAATTGCTTAGAGATACTCGACAACACACTGCGTAGCGCCGCCGTTTTGGTGATACCTACCATCAGATAGCCACTGCGTACTTCAGAGGCACCAAACATCAAGGTGCCATACACCCAGCCGCGCTCGATTGAATCACTGACATGGGCAGAGAAGTCCGAGATCGAGCTGGCTCCACGCGGCAGGCGATCCAACGCCGTGATGACATCCTTCGCGAGCACCGAAGGGTCAAGCTCGAAATGACGAATAATTCTGCTTAAATCTGAGTCAGGTAATTGGATGAGTTGATGGATCCAATGTACCAACTCGACATAGGGATTGCCGCGCAGTTTCGCAGTCACCGTGGCTGCCTCAATGCCTTTATAGAGTGAGTGATTCAACTTTCCAAACAAAGATACACGACTGATTTCGGACATGGCATTCCCCTGAGTTCAATTTTCGATCATTCAACAAATCGGTCATTCATCGCTTTTTCGGCTAGGCTTGAGAAGCTTCCATCATGCGCTCACTTACATCGACAAAGCGAGTTCATCCGCAGCCAAGGCGCTCTTTCTTTTCCCTAACCAGGTGGTCCATCCAAGCTTCCCCTGGCGCCCTAATGAAATCATTGGCACGTCGCTCGCTTTGAGTAGATGCCTGGTTTGTACAAACAGCTCGGCACTCAGATAAATATTCAACCATTCCTTCAAGCTGTTCATCGCGCGCCCGCCAGGCAGCATTGCCTCGTAGCTTGCAAAATCCATTGGTCCCAAAACCACTTCAATACTGTGCTGGACGTCATACACTCTGCGACCCAAAACCGCGCCTTCCCCCAGGCATCGAAGACCCGGCGGACCTGAAAGACTGGTTTGATCGTTTCGACTCAGATTCATCCAATGCGGACGAAAACTATTGACACGCACCGGGATTTTGAAGAACTCCGACAAAATCGCGGCCAAGCCTTCAGGTGTTTTTGCAAGCTTGCCAAGTTGCCCCGCGAAATAGCGTTTTGACTCGCCAGGAACAAAGCGAACCGGCTTCGAATCGGCCATGCGAGCGGGCGAGCCATTCTGCCCGACCAGGGCACCGAGAAAATCCATGAAGCGATCTTCACTGGGC
This sequence comes from Betaproteobacteria bacterium, assembly GCA_031361565.1. Lineage (GTDB taxonomy): Bacteria > Pseudomonadota > Gammaproteobacteria > Burkholderiales > Burkholderiaceae_E > JAPOKJ01. The sequence continues at coordinate 9,780 of JANLRI010000664.1, forward strand.
CGATCCCGGTTGGCCGCGGGCTGGGCCTGGCGCCATATCAAATAGAAAAAGGAGATTGCGCGATGGTGAAAAATATCCGCAAAACGACGCAGGGTCGAATCACCAAAATTGAGATCACGCTCGTGGGCCAGCTCGGTCAAATGAATCGGCAGAGGTCCTTGAGGGCCGAACAACCCGAAGAAGCGAATCAGAATGCGCAGTTTGCCTTTGTTGGTATGCTCCGCACCCGACAGTGAGGCGGGCGCGAAGGTCAGCATGGGACTTTGTCCAAGGCGAAAAGCCTCCACGCCGGGGCGCTTCGCTTGACCGATAGGTGGGCTCTCGGGATACAAGCCCTCAATCGTCCGAAGCGCCTGATAAAAATCAAAACGCTCGGGATGTTCAAGGATTTGCTCGATAAAAGCTATCCGATCGGTTTGAGTCCGGTTCTCGGAATCCATTGTGCAATCTCACCACGTGAATCGGACAACAAGGTCAGTTGTGTAAAGGAGTTCACAGTGACATGCCGCGCAAAAAATCGCTCCATCACTGATCCAAATAGAAATGCGCCCGCCCCCGAAAAGCCGGCCTCGGTGACCGTCAACTGAATCGCCAGTCCGCGACCAAAGGAAATCGGCCCGGCAATCGGCAGGCGCCTCACCAGGGGCTTGGCGTCCAGTTTGCTGATCGATTCAATCACTCGTTTGCCACTGGTGTCGCCCGCGCCGACATAGAGTCCAAGCATCTTAGTGAGCTGCCCGGTGGCACCCTCGCTTCCAAACAAGGATTCATAGTTTAAGGTGAGATGGGAGAGCATGCGCCAAGCCAATTCGCCATCGACCAGACGCATCACTGGCTTGGTCGGGCCGGCAATAATCTGAGCGGTCTTGATCGGCAGGCCCGCCGGCATGGTCAACTTGGAAAGACTCCCGATGGGAATGAGCAGGGGTAGGTCGCGATTAGTGGCCAGCACATCGGCCGAAAGCTGATGCACTTCGCGTGAAAAAGGTGCCTGTGTTTCGTCCACGAGTGAGACATAGACTTCGGTGCCGAGATAACCCGTGCGGGTTCCTTTCCGGCGCGAACTTTGCGAAGGACTTCTCTGGGTACGGCGCAATGTAAAGTAAGCCTGCGACGTTTCGGCCGTGTCTCGCCAGCTCTCGTGATGGCCACCATAAAAGGGCGAAAACTGGGTCGCCTTTTCGGCTTCGTTGGAGTAGCCCGCCAGCGAGACAATTCGGTACACTTCAAAATCGAGCGGGCGAGTTTTATCGACCACGATATGGCCTTCGTGATGCTCCGACTGAATCATCACTCGGTCCGCTTTGATTTCGAAGACGTTCGCCACCGGCGTCGCAAATAATGCCAAACAATCCTTATCGATCAGAGGCTCAAGCTTGTCGTCGGTGCCTGCTGACATCAGTACTATTTCGCAAACATTGCCTTTCAATTGCTTGAGGACTTTGCTCAGCCCCCTGACTTTGAAGAAAAGAAAGCGTTGCGGAAACGAAAAATACTCGCGTAGTAAGCGATAGCCTTGAAACGAACGTCGATCAAAGGGCAGCAAGGCTTCGCTATCCTCAAAGCCATAGGCCGACACGCTACCGGCCTCGAGCATCACGGTGTTCGGAGCCCCTTTGTGATCCCAATGAACGGCGGCTCCCAAGGATTTGGCGAGAAGCGCTTCGTATAAAGCCAAGCCAGTCTCTTCGGGTGCCTTGATATGGAAAATCAGTTCATCACATTCAAGTTTAGAAAAATCTAGCCCGGCGGTGCAGGCCAGCATCACCCTCAAACCGCCACGCACCATGTCGGCTAACTTTAAACTACTCAAGGGCAGATCGGGAGCGAACTTGAAGTAGCGTGCCTGCGCGATTTCGAGAGGCCACAGACGAACCGGATGTGCGCTTGTAAACTGACAATGGCTGGTTTCACCGCGCGGCAAAGGAGCTTTAATCACGCTGCCCTTGGCCATCACCGGGCCGACCGCCAAACTGGCATCGTTAAGATCAGGAACAATTTCGACGATGGCCATGGAGGGCGTTGGTGCCAGAAAATCCGGATAGACAATCTCCAGCAGGTTTTGGGTGAATTTCGGAAACTCTCCGTCCACCTTCAGATGCAGACGGGCGGTGAGAAAGGCAAAGCCCTCGAGCAGCCTCTCAACATAAGGGTCGGTAACCTCCATGCCCTCCATCGTGAGACGAGCCGCAACCTTGGGAAACTCCTCGGCAAACTCCGCACCCATCTCGCGCAGGTAGGAGAGTTCAGAGTTGTAATATTCAAGAAGGCGCGGGTCCATTTTGATTAGCTCTTAGCCATCGGGGTTCAGGCCGCACTCAGGAAACCAGGATCATCTACCCGGGTAGAACCGGTTTCGAGATCAACACTGGTTTTGAACAAAACATCCAGCGGGTAGGGTTGCGCCCATAACTGACCCATGATCTCAAACTCAACAGCGTTGTGATGGGCCAGCGGGTCCTCCTGCTCCACCGCTTTCACGGTCAGCGATTCAGCCACTATTCGAGGCTCAAAATCGATGATGGCTTGTCGAATCCACTGCTCCAGACCTGCCATTTCAATCTTCGAGACTAATAATCCGCTCAGGGGTGGGAGTCCAAAATTGAGCACCGAGCGGCGCGCTTGTTGATTGATGCTCGGATCAACATCATAGAGCCCTCCGGTGGCATTCAACAACCAGTTCAAATCGCGCAATACCGATTGCCTTAGTTTTACTTTGGAAATGACTTTTTGCTCTGAGCTTTCGAGCATTTGCGAGTCCGGCTTGTCATCAATGAGGCGGTCTAATAGCGCCGGTTGGAGCTGGTCTCTCGAATAGATCTGAGTCTTCATCGTGGCCTGGGGTTGATGGTCCGACTTAATTTGTGAAATCGAGCTGCAGGCACTCCAAAAGAGGATATTCTTGCGCCTCAGTGACAAGAATTTTTTGCCCGGCACCCGTAGCGTAAGCTTCCCCAATCGGGGTCCATTCGGTTTTCAGGCCGCGAACGATTTGCGGATCGCTATGGCTTTCGCTGCCCGGATAACGCGCAGGCAAATAGGCACTTTTACTACCCCCCGTCTCAAATTCAATTTCCGCCGATTGCCAAATGGTTTCAATAAGATCGACGGGCGCATGAAATTTGACCGAATTGAGTTGTGAGAAAGGCAGCCAGTAATACTTCCCATCGATAAACGCTTCCAGGTTAGGCCCCAGGCGAGAGTCGGAGTCTGCGATCCATTCGAAACCCAACCCGTTCATAGAGCCGGCTCGCGGCTCGGCCAACTCTAAGGCTTCATCCCACCACTTTGATCGGGTCTCCCTATTTTGAACTTCGAGAGCCTTGCACATTAAACCCATCCAGGGCTCTGGTTCACCGACCAACATCGGCATACGTTTTCCGGCAAACACCTCCGCGCGAAAACGCTCGCAGGCAATACAGGCCAAAAAGGCCTTGGAGTACAAGGCATTGTCGGCTTTCAATTCCATCGCCGCCGTGAGCTGCGTCACCGCGCGATCCCATTGACCGGTCAGCGAAAACAAGCGAAAAAGCCCGACGCGCAAATCTGCATTGGTCGGGTTAGCTTTGACTTGAGCCATCGCTGTTTTCAGCGACACGCCCTTAATTTCAAGTTCGTCCATGGCCTGCGCTTTTAATCCTGATTTGCAATCGCCCAATTCACGGCAAATGATCCACCCGAGTCGGCACCGTCTTTGCCCTGGCTTCGATAGCTAATGTCGATTTCCTCAAAAACGAGAGACGCTCTGATCACCGGTATCAGCTCAGCCAGAGAGTGCGAGATCTGTAGCGACGAGAGTCGCGCTTTAGTGAAACTGATTGTCAGAAAATGCTGAGGTTTGGATCCCGCCGTCCCGCCTCCGGCACGGCGCATTTCAAGCGTGGCCGATTTGAAACTATCATTAGTCGTCAACGCGGAAACTAAAGCGGGGTATGCCGAGTCGACATGGCAGACGAACTCGAAAGCGCGCGCTGCAGTCCTCCCCGTCGCCCTGAACCCTCCCGCTTCCAGCGGGGTCTGAAGACCCCAATTGAAAGCAGTCACCGCAATGTAGCCCGCAAATTGCGGGTCTATCGTTTCGGCCTTAATCACGCCGGTTCTGCTAGCCACTAACTTCAGAAAGCAATCGCCTTGAGCCATATCAATTGCTCCTTCTTAGATGGACAGCCTGACTCCGCATGACCTACCTTAGGCCTTTTTATTCAACTTGAGGTCCCAGCCGACTTTCACCCCGGCATCGAGCGAGCCATCTTTCTTCTGAGGCTTGTATTCGTACTCTATTTTTGCGTAGTTAAAGCTCACCTGATCCATCGGCAAAACATTAGAACCTCCGGAGCCGCCGGTCTGAAAACTACTAATCAACAGATCCGAAAAATCGATGACTAGATACTCTTGCTGATCCGTACCCGCTTTGCGGCAAGTGAGCTTGGCCTTCTTGATATGCTCACCTGATGCGCAGGCAAGAAGCAATTTTGGCGAAGCCTTCGAGACATTCACCGTGAAGTGAAAATCTTGCATGGCGACTTTCCCGGCGCCGCCGCCACCGCCGCTGGCAAAGGATCCGGCGTTGCTCTCGCCCCAACTCCAGCTTTGAACCTCGATCTCTTTGGCGTGCTTTGAGTCTTCGGATTCTCCATCAATTCCATCGATCTTTAGATAAAAGTCTGCTGCTGCCATGATTGCTTCTCCTTGGTAAAAAATTCAAACACGCCAAGCGAATCTGCCCGACGAAAATCAGTATCCTTCAACACGATGACAAATGCACTACTCCTTAAGTACTAGCAAACCTTTAGTACTAGTCGAATGATTTACTTCGTAGGAATTTTGGAGACCAAGCGCAGCGACGCCGTCAATCCTTCCAGTTGATAATGAGGCATCAGGCGAAATACTGAGGTGTAATAACCAGGATTACCCTCAACCTCTTCGACAGTCACCGAAGCACCCGCAAGCGGTCTCTTGGCCTTCACTTCATCAGAGGAAATTGATGGATCTCCGTCGACGTAGTTCATTACCCAATCGTTTAACCAGCGCTGCATTTCATCTCGGCCCTTGAACGAGCCCACTTTGTCCCGGGCAATCGACTTAAGGTAATGCGCGAATCGACATATCGCAAACATGTACGGTAAGCGCGCGCCAAGATTGGCATTGGCCGAAGCATCAGGATCATCATATTCCGCGGGTTTATGCATCGACTGCGCACCGATGAAGGCAGCCATATCGGAGTTCTTTTTGTGGAGCAGGGGCATCAAGCCATTTTTCGCCAACTCCGCCTCACGTCGATCCGAAATGGCAATTTCAGTGGGGCACTTCATATCAACTCCGCCATCATCGGTCGGGAAGGTATGAACGGGCAGATTCGGTACCATACCACCCGACTCAATGCCGCGAATTTGCGAACACCAACCGAATTGCTTGAACGACTGCGTAATATTGGTGGCCATGGCATAAGCCGCATTAGCCCAGGTGTAGCGTGAATGATCGCCCTGCGAAGTATCTTCTTCGAAGTCAAACTCCTCAACAGGATCGCTCTTCGAGCCGTAAGGTTGTCGCGATAAGAAACGAGGCATCGCAAGACCAATGTACTGGGCCTCTTCGCTTTCTCTGAATGACCTCCAGGCAGCATATTCGGCCGTGGTCGTGAGCTTGGTCAAGTCACGTGGGTTAGAGAGTTCCTGCCAAGAATCCATCTGGAAAATGGTAGGCGATGCGGCCGCAATGACCGGGCAATGCGCGGCGGCCGCGATCTTGCCTAACTCACTGAGTAATTCGACATCCTGAGGTGATTGGTCAAAATAATAGTCCCCCACTAAGGAACCAAAGGGCTCACCGCCATATTGACCATAGCCGGCTTCGTAGACTTGTTTGAAGATCGGGCTTTGATCCCAATTGGTGCCCTTAAATCGTTTTAAGGTCTTGTGCAAGTCGGTCTTGGAAACATTCATCACCTTGATCTTGAGCTGCTCATCGGTCTCAGTGTTATTCACGAGGTGAGACAGGCCTCGCCACGCCCCCTCAAGCTTTTGAAAGTCTTCGTGGTGAAGAATTAAATTGATTTGATCAGAGAGCTTCTTGTCAATCTCGGCGATCATCGCTTTAATCGATTCAACGACATCGGTGCCGATCATTGCCGTATTGGCGAGCGCCTGTTCAGCCAATGTTCGTACGGCGCTTTGGACTGCACCCTTGGCCTCTGGGGTTTTGGGTTTGAACTCTTTATTAAGCAGACTTTCAAAATCGCTAAATTCGACTTCGCCTGCCGCGCCTTGTTGTTTTGCATCAGCCATTCTGATTCTCCCGACGTAAATGTTGTCTAAAACTTTGGATGATTTACTAAAATTTCTTGCATGCCGGACGCGTAACGCACCGGTATTCAACAAGTGTTGGATTCGCTTGACTAGGCAGCAGCCTCCGGCTTAGGCGCACTGGCCAAGGACTTCATGAGCTCAGGATCCTTGAGAATTTTTTCGACCAACTCTTCCGCTCCAGTTTTACCGTCCATGTAGGTGATGAGGTTAGATAACTGTTCGCGCGCCTCGAGTAGCTTGCGAAGCGGTTCAATCTTGCGAGCAATTTGTGCGGGGGAGAAGTCGTCCATACTCTCGAAGGTCATCTCCACGCCGATATTGCCTTCACCAGTGAGTGCGTTCGGAACCGCGAACTGCACACGCGGCTTCATGGCCTTCATGCGTTTGTCAAAGTTGTCGACATCAAACTCTTGAAAACTTCGGTCGGCCACCGGTGCGAGCGGGTCGGCGGGCTTACCCGTCAAGTCAGCTAAAACGCCCATGACGAAGGGGAGCTGCACCTTTTTTTGGGAGCCGTTGACCTCTACGTCATACTCAATCTGCACTCGGGGCGCCCGGTTTCTTGCGATGAACTTTTGACTCTTTGCCATGACTTTCTCCTATGAAATCGGATCGATTGGTGTGGTTCTATAAAAAGGTACAAATTTTGTGCGATGTTTGTCGCGATGGACTGCAATACTCATTCGCCGGCACGGGCACCGCCATAGTGTTCGAAAGTTCCCGCCGCATCAGGCGCAAGGTCGCGGACGATATCGAGAAAACTCATATCCATCAAGGCTAAAGCGCGCTTCAGAAACAGCGGCGCTGGACTACTTGGTTCGGTTTTTTCGAGAAATTCGCAGACTTTCGCGATAAGTCGCTTGGCTTCATCGCGATTCATTTGCCCGGATTTACCTGCGCCATTCACAGACTCGCCGGAGGCGTCGGTGTCTCCAGCGACGTTGCTTTCAGCAGCCTGCGCACGAAGACCTTCGATGAAATCCACCACAGGCTTCAAGCGCTGAAAGAGCGGCTTCAAGTCGAGCATGGAACGCGAGCCGGCCAAATCATCGACCTTTGCTTGAAGCTCGCGGGCGGCATCCAAAAATTCTTTCAAACCCAGAATGTTTTTCGAATCGCCTTCAAGCCCGTTCATCACCACCAATTGGGCGTCCGAATTCGAGAGGTTAACGTCGGAAGGATTCGACGATTCCGGCAGCAACCCAACACCGGTTTCAAGACTTCGAAATTTAATGGTGCCGAAGGCAGCGTGCCTAAAGAGTGCGGCTTCTCTTAGTAGGCGCAGCACGTCGTCAGGATCGGACAAACAGGCCAGGGCATTGACTCGCATCGTCGGATCGTTATCATCGTCAGCATCCAATAGCGGGTAGAGGCCACTCCAATAAACCTGTGCCATTTCGGAAGTGGCACGCAGCAAAGGGGCAACTTCAGCGAGCTCACCCGTAGCTATTTCGGCCTTCACAAGATAGGTGATCGCTCGCAGGTCCTTACTTTTTTTAAGGATGGAGAGCGCCAAGCGCTTGGTTTCATGCCAGTCCGGTTGCACCGCAGCAATTGAGGCGCCGGGCTTATCCGGGTCCACCACCGAACCGGGCTTGCCACGAGCGACCTCCTCCAACTGACGGAATTCGTCGTCATACTCCAAGTCGGCCCCACAAGGCGCTTCCTCTGAGACGGGTTCCAGCAAAAATTCCAAGCCCACTGCACTCCCCTGGGTCGCCAATGCTTGGGCGACTATCTATTGTTTACATCGGGTTTTTACTAAATTATCGTATTTTCTGTTAAACCCAGTTAAATAATGTACTCGAATTCAATGAGAATTCCTACGCAGTTCAATTGAAATTCATGTATTTAATTTTCGTATAATTGTGTAAGATGGAAATCAGTACAAGGCGCTCACTTTGTTTTGAGCGCACCGGTACTTATCGCGAACCGCCGGGTGCTCATCCTTTTAGGGGATAGCGCCACGGCCGAAACCCTGGAGACTGTCATGCCATCCCTCAAGAAATGTTCGGCTGCGCTTTTGTTCTGTGCTTTTGGACCGATCACCATCACCGGTGTGCTACAGGCGCAGACGAAATTCATCAAAGAAAATCAGGTCACTGAAGAAGCAATGATTCGCGCACTCAAGCCTGCCGCAGCCGAGGAGACTTCTGCCGCGGAATCGTCAGGACCAAAAACGCGCTCGCTAAAAGTCACTCCCAATGAGTCTTCAAAGCCTAGTGCAGCCGCACGGCGCGATTCAAAACCGGCGGCGGCTAGTGGCTCAGCACCAGTGTTGCTGACCTTTGAGCCGAATGCCACCGAGTTAACGCCCCGGGCCAAAAAGGCTCTCGATGTCATTGCCCGGAGCTTGACGCATGCCGATCTAGCAAGCCTGTCTTTTGCAATCGAAGGGCATGCCGACCCGCGAGGCAAGGCTGACGATAATTTGAAGCTCTCTGAGCTTCGAGCTGAATCCGTGAAAAGCTACCTCGTGAGCCAGCACGGTATCGCCGACAAAAGACTTCAGGTGGTTGGCAAGGGGGATACTCAGTTGGCCATTCCTCAACACCCTGCAGCACCCGAGAACCGCCGGGTGACCTTTATCACCGTCCAATAGAGAGGACGACAAAGCATCAAAATGCAATCGCTTCATTCGATCACCAAGAATTCGTTTTGGTAAATTCATTATCGGCTTGACCTACGCTTATCCATGAGCGAACACCCTCCTCCGACTGGCACACAAATGCCAAAGATGTCCGACAAGGAACGGTTCTTGAGCGCTGCGGTCCACGATCTCAAAAATCCACTGCACTCCATCGTCCTGTTCATCGCGGCACTCAAGCAATCCGTAGACGAACCCGAGCGCATTCGCTATTTGATCGACCGACTGGACCGCTCGACACGCGGTTTGGATGCATTGTTCAAGCGACTCTTAGACATGTCCCGTCTAGATTTAGGAAAATCGGTACCGGTGGTATCAGTGTTTGATCTCGCGGTCTTGTTCGACACCCTAGAAGGGCAGTTCGCACAGTTTGCAGAGCAAAAGGGGATAGGGTTTGCAGCCTGTTTAGAGGAGCCTTTGTGCGTCCGTGCAGATCCGGTGATGACTACAGAAATTCTGATTAACCTCCTGTCCAACGCCTTTCGTTATACAAAAACCGGTACGGTGACGCTGCGCGCTCGAAGGACACCCGATGGGGCGATGATCGAAGTTTGCGATACTGGACAAGGCATTCCTCCCGAAAAAGTGAAGCGGATTTTTGAAGAGTTTTCGCAGCTTGCCGATGAGAATGGCTCGGGTTCGGAGCAAGGACTCGGTCTAGGTTTGGCTATCGTTCGGCGCTTGGCGAGCGCGATGGACAGCGAAGTCGTCGTTCAGTCCGAATGGGGGCGGGGTTCTGTGTTTGGGTTTTGTCTACCCGTCAGTCTGAATGCACCGATCAAAACCACGGATACGACCTCTCACCTGGCCTTAAGAGGTCTCCTCGTACTGGTGATCGACGATGATGTTCACGCCTTAACGGCCATGCAAGCTTTGCTAATGGGCTCAGGATGTTTTGTCATGCTTGCCCGTAATCTGATCGAGGCCGAAGAAAAGCTAGAGTCCAACGAGCGCCTCCCAGATGTCGTCATCTCAGAAGCGCTCTTCAAGGACGGTATGGACTTCACCCGTATCCATCAACGTCTCACAGAAATTGTGGGCATGGCTCTGCCGCTGCTGGTGGTCACCAAGGCCTCAGACCACCACTCTACGTTACTGATCGACACCGGGGAAATTACAGGTTCAATGACGCTCGTCGTCACAAAGCCGGCGGGCTCCAATGAGATCCTTGATGCACTGTGTCAACTCATTACACGCGAGACACCGAGCCAAATTGATGTCCAGACTTCGCAACCAATAACAGCGCCTGGGTTCTTGAATTGACCTGAAGCTCCCGGAAGACCGCGCTGACGTGAATCTTCACGGTGGACTCCGCGATGTCGAGCCGTCTCGCAATGAGTTTGTTCGACAATCCATCCATAACGAGCTTCAAAACATCCATTTGGCGCTCGGTCAAGTTCCAAGGCGCCTGGCCGCTCGAAACGCCGTCTGAAGTTCGTGCAGCGAAGGAAGTGACTTGAGGAATCGAGATGCCTCCATTAAGCAGATGCCCAAGAGCCAAGCGAATTTTCGAGGAGTCCGAAGATTTCGACAAAAACGCCTTCGCGCCCGAATCCAAAC